>CAZOXN010000027.1:0-8690 GCA_964583655.1 uncultured Desulfarculaceae bacterium
GCCCTGTGGTAAACGGACCCCTGGAACTCGCTCATGGGCACGTGGCGCGAGTCGGAGAAGAAGCAGCTGCCGCAGATCTGACACCCGGTGTTGAGCAGCAGCACCTGATCCTCGTGCAGGGCCGCGAGCCCGACCAGCAAATCCGGACGCCGGAAGAGGGTCCTGAGTCTTTGCTGGAGACGGAGGAACCCGCTCTGGGAGAAGAAGGAGTCCTGGTCGATGAGGTCCCTCTCCAGGGCGGAGAGGACCTCTGACTCCGTGACGTCCAAGGCGTGCACGAGTGCCAGGCCCTGGAACTCGAACAGCTCCGGGGGCAAGATCTCCCCGAGCACCTCTGGCTCCGTCAGGTGAGCCAGGATGAGGGCCTTTTCCTGCTCCGTGAGGGGCTTCAACTCCCCCAGCGGCTGCACGTCGACGAAGCTCAGGTTGGAACGTATGCGGAAGTAGAGATCGAGCCCCGTCTCCGGGTCCGGGACCACGCGGATGACGGGGTAATCGAAATGGGCAGCGACGCCGTAGAACTTCTCCAGGATTCTGAGATACGCCCTGGCGATCCTTCCCCTTAGGACGGTCTGCTCCTCCACGGTGGTCCTTCCACGGATGGATCCGTCATGGTTCATGAGGAGCCGATGGAAGACTGGGGATGCCACTACCGGCTTCATGCAGAAGGGCACCAGGGCCACATACGGCTCCGTGTCCCAAAGCGCCGGGGGAAAGGCCGCGCTGAGGAGGCCCTGGATGAGGTCCCGGTGTCGCTCTACGACCCGCATGTCCTCGATGGGTCGCCGCAGCTCCGGGGCAGCCGCGAGCCTAGAGCTGATCCCCGCTACCATGCAGGCACTGGCAGGGCTGGAGGTGGCCATGTGCTGCTCCCAGTATTCTATCAGGGGCCTGAGGCTCAGGGTACATCGAAACGGGAAATCTCTCAGGGCCTGTTCCAAGGTTTGGCCTCCTCTGATTGGCATGGCTGCTGATAGTCTACCACAAAAGAAAGCCGAATTCCTTGACACCTTCCTGGTTGCGCCGTAACATGCGATAACGCAAGGAGAAAACGGGAAGGAGATCAGGGGGATGTTCGAGAGCCTCTCCGAAAGGCTCCAGACGATCTTCAAGAAGGTCAGGGGTCACGGGATCCTTACCGAGGACAATGTCCAGGAGGCCCTGCGGGAGGTCCGGATGGCCCTCCTGGAAGCGGACGTCCAGTTCAAGGTCGTCAAGGACTTCGTGGAGTCCATCAGGGGGAAGGCCCTGGGCCAGGAGGTCCTGAGGAGTCTCAGCCCGGGCCAGCAATTCATAAAGATCGTCCACGAGGAGCTCATAGGGCTCATGGGGACCTCGGGACGCCGCCTGGACCTGAGCGGACCAGTGGCCGTGATCATGTTGGTCGGGCTCCAGGGCTCAGGGAAGACGACGACCGCAGGGAAGCTGGCGCGGTGGCTCAGGGAACAGGGGAGGAGACCAGGGCTCGTCCCGGCTGACGTGTACAGGCCTGCTGCCATAGAACAGCTCCTTCAACTGGCCGGGTCCCTGGGTGTCCCTGCCTTCGAGCCCGAGGTCCGGCAGGACCCGGTGGAGATCTGCGTGAGGGCAGAGGCATGGGCCGCCACCGCGGGGACCGACGTCCTGGTCATGGACACAGCCGGTCGTCTCCACATAGACGAGTCCCTGATGCAGGAACTGTCGAGGATGAAGACAGCGGTGGCACCGCGCGAGATCCTCCTCGTGGCCGACGCCATGACAGGGCAGGACGCAGTCCAGATCGCCCAAGGATTCAACGAGCGCCTGGGCCTCACCGGGGTCATCCTCACCAAGTTGGACGGGGACGCCAGGGGGGGAGCGGCCCTCTCCATTCGTGCCGTGACCGGATGTCCCATAGTCTTCGTTGGCGTGGGTGAGAAACTGGACGCCCTGGAGCTGTTTTATCCGGATCGTATGGCCTCCAGGATCCTCGGCATGGGGGATGTCCTGCGCATCATCGAAAGGGCGCAGGCGGCCATGGATCAACAGAAGGCCGCTGAGCTGGAGAGGAGGATCCGC
The DNA here is from genome assembly GCA_964583655.1 of uncultured Desulfarculaceae bacterium. Taxonomy (GTDB): domain Bacteria; phylum Desulfobacterota; class Desulfocorpusculales; order Desulfocorpusculum; family Desulfocorpusculum; genus CAZOXN01. Next base: position 2,038 of record CAZOXN010000027.1, read on the forward strand.
AAGGAGGAGTTCACCCTGGAGGACCTGTTGGATCAGATCCGAAGCGTGAGGAAGATGGGCCCCCTGGAGGATCTCCTGAAGATGATCCCTGGGTGGGGCAGACGGGGGGGGGAGGTGGACCTCCAAGGCGGTGCACAGGAGCTGGTCAAGGTGGAGGCCATCATCAACTCCATGACCAAGGAGGAGCGCCGTAACCATGCCATCATAAACGGCAGCAGGCGCCTGCGCATCGCCAGGGGGAGCGGCACCACGGTGCAGGACGTGAACAGACTCCTCAAGAACTACTTGCAGATGCGCAAGATGATGAAGAAGATGGGTAGGCCAGGGCGCAGGGGCGTCCCCCGCGGGCTGCCCTTTATGGGGTTGAGATGAGCAGGGGGTGGATCCTCAAGGAGGGCTATCCCTTCATCGGTCCGTTTCTGGCCCTGTCCATGGGGTCCCATCTCCTTGGCTGGACATGGCTGGGCTGGCTTTTTCTGCTAGTGAGCGCAGCGGTGGCCATGTTCTTTCGGAATCCAAGCCGAAGGCCCTTGCGCCTCCCCGGCATTGCGCTGGCCCCGGCCGATGGACGGGTGGTGGAGGTCGCCCAGGAGCCAGGGCAAGGTGTGGGGGGTGTCCCTGCGACGCGGGTGAGCATCTTCATGTCGGTGTTCAACGTGCACGTCAACCGTTCCCCGGTGACCGGGGAGGTGGTGGAGGTGAGGCATGAGCCTGGGAAATTCCGCCCGGCCCAACAGCGAGGGGCCTCAAGTGCCAACGAGCGCAACGTGTTGCGCATTCGGATGGAGGATGGTAAGGTTGTGACATGCGTGCAGGTGGCCGGAATCCTGGCGCGCAGGATAGTCTGTTGGGTCGCACCGGGGAGTCCTCTCTTCATGGGGGAGCCCTTTGGCATGATTCGATTCGGGTCCCGTGTGGATTGTTATTTCCCCCAGGGTTTCGAGGTGGAAGTTCGATCGGGTCAGCGAGTCTGGGGAGGGGATACGGTCCTGGGCCGTTTCCCCGATGCAGGGTCCGAAGGGTCAAGGAGAAGCCCCCTCCTCGAGGAAAGAGGATCGCCCCAGCCAAATACAAGGAGGTCGATGCTTCCATGAGGCGCAAGAGGTTCAGGACCAAGCCCAACGCCCCCCCCAGGCAAGGTTTCTATATACTCCCAAACCTCCTCACCACGGCGAGCCTGTTCTGCGGTTTTTACGGCCTTGTGGCAGTGTTGCAGCAGGACTTCCACAGGGCCGCCCTGGCTGTGGTGGCCTCGTTCTTCTTCGACGGTCTGGATGGGCGCATCGCCAGGGCAACCCGCACGACCAGCCAGTTCGGGGTGGAATACGACTCCTTGGCAGACCTGGTGGCCTTCGGCGTTACCCCCGCTTTCCTTGCCTTTTCCTGGGGGCTCGCGCACGCGGGGCGGCTTGGATGGCTGGCTGCCTTTCTCTTCACGGCTTGTGGCGCCCTGAGGCTGGCGCGGTTCAACGTCCAGATCCACCGGGTCCCCAAGGGTTACTTCAAGGGACTGCCCATCCCTGCGGCTGCTGCCCTGGTGGTCACCATGGTCCTGTTCAGCTCGGAGGTGGGTTGGGAGCCGAGCCCTCCCACTTGGGTGGTGCTCTTGACCCTCTACGGTCTGGCGTTTCTCATGGTGAGCAACGTCCCATACCAGAGCTTCAAGGACATGGATCTGGTTCGAGAGAAGCCGTTTCGCGCCTTGGTCTCGTGCGTGCTTCTGCTGGTAGTGATCCTGTTGAATCCCCCTGTTACCTTGTTCCTCCTGGCCTTGGCATACGCCCTGTCGGGGCCTGCAGAGCTCCTCAGGACGAAGAAGAAGAGAGCCTCTGTGCCAGAGGAGGGGACTCAGGAGACCACCGGGTAACAGGTCGACGGCCTGGATTCCCAGGCGTTGCCCACGCAATAGAGGCGATCTGCAGCGGCCCCGGGCCCGAGATGTGCTCATGGCGGGTGCCGGGACCATGGAACGTTGACCCCTGCTAAATGGAGGGATCCTGATCATGGCGACCAGGGGTTTCACGGTGGCGGTGGTAGGCGCAACCGGTGCTGTAGGGAACGAGATGGTCCGGATCTTGGAGGAGAGGGGTTTTCCGGTGGGACGGCTACTGCCCTTGGCCTCCGAGCGGTCCGCTGGCAAGAAGGTGATCTTTCGCGGAGAGGAGGTCCCGGTCCAGGTCCTGTCGGAGGGGAGCTTCGACGGGGTGGAGATCGGACTGTTCTCTGCCGGAGGGTCTGTGAGCGAGAGATTCGCCCCGTTGGCCGCGAGGGCTGGATGCGTGGTGGTGGACAACACGAGCGCCTTCAGAATGGATCCGGAAGTGCCCTTGGTGGTGCCGGAGGTCAATCCGCACGCCATCGCTCGATACCGAGGCAAGGGGATCATAGCGAATCCCAACTGCTCGACGATCCAGATGGTCGTGGTAATGAAACCCATCCACGACCGGGCGACCATAAGGCGCGTGGTGGTGTCGACCTACCAATCGGTCTCTGGCACTGGCATGAAGGCCATCCTGGAGCTGGAGGATCAAGTCAAGGCCTGGGTGAGCTCACGCCCGCTGGAGGCCAAGGTCTATCCTTATCAGATTGCATTCAACTGTCTGCCCCACATCGATATCTTCCTCGAAAACGGGTACACCAAGGAGGAGATGAAGATGGTCAACGAGACCCGCAAGATCATGGAGGACGACACCATCGGGGTGACGGCCACCACCGTGCGGGTCCCTGTGATCAGGGGGCATTCGGAGGCGATAAACATAGAGACGGCGAAGAAGCTCACCGTGGAGGAGGCCCGGGAGATCCTTTCAAAGGCCCCTGGCGTGCGCGTGTGGGACTCCCCCTCGGAGCGTCGCTACCCCATGCCCATCCTGGCGGCAGGGGGGGATGAGACATGGGTGGGACGGATCCGTGAGGACCACACGGTAGAGAACGGGCTGAACCTCTGGGTAGTATCGGACAACCTTCGAAAAGGGGCTGCCCTCAACGCGGTTCAGATCGCCGAGATCCTAGCCAGGGACTATCTGAGATGAACGACATGGATGAATGCTGATGGCTGATCCCACCAAGAGGTACCCGGTCATCCTGGCTGCCGGCGATAAGGGACGGGCGCGGCTCATCCATGGTACCAACAAGGCACTGTTGGATCTGGCCGGGGTCCCGGTCTTCACACACGTCCTGGCAGCCTTGGAGCGGAGTCCTTCGGTGGACCGGATCTACATGGTGGGGCCCAAGGCAGCACTGGAAAAGGCCATGGACCGGCCCGGGATCCCGTTCGAGGGAAGAAAGCCCGTGAGGCTCTTGGATCAATGGGAGAACCTGTACCAGAACATCTGGAACACCTTTCAGAGCCTCGTGAGGGAGGAAGGGATATCGGAGGCCGCCTCGCAGGAGATGGCAGTCCTGGTCGTGCCGAGCGACATCCCCCTCCTGGTTCCTGAGGAGGTGGAGGAGTTCGTTGGTTCCTCGGACATGGGGCGGTTCGACTATGCCGTGGGACTGACCTCCGAAGCGGTCCTCAGCCAGTATTACCCCCAGAGGCATCGCAAGGGGATCCGCTTGATGTACTTCCATCTGAAGGAGGGGAGCTTCCGGCAGAACAACCTGCACTTGGTGAAGCCCTTGAGGGTGCTCAATCGCCTCTACGTCCAAAAGGCCTATGATTACAGACTCCAGAGGGAGTGGGGGCAGATCCTTCGGCTCTTCTGGGAGATCTTCTGGACCGAGACGGGGACGCGGCGCATGGTGGGGCATTACGTCCTCCTCCACCTGGCGGCCCTGTTACACAGGATCCCGTTCGTCCCCTTGTACCGGATCCCGGCCTTTTTGCTGCGCAGGGGTCGGTTGGAGAGGGCGATTTCGACCCTCCTGGGCACGCGATTCGCCACGGTGGAGACCCACTACGGGGGGAGCGCCCTGGATATAGACACCCCTGAGCACTACGCGGTCATCCAGGAGAACTTCGAGGCATGGAGGGAGATGCAACTCAGCGGCCTGACGGCATTGACCTGAGGGGCGGCCTGAGTCGGTCTGGGGCACCTTGCAACGGCGCGCATCCTGTGGTAATCAAGTCAGTCGCCATGGGGGTGCCCAGGGGAGCGATCCCATGAGGGTGATCTCCGGTGCTGCCAGGGGCAGGAGGCTCAGGGCCCCCAAGGGGCAACGTGTGCGGCCCACGGCAGACAGGGTCAAGGAGTCCGTCTTCGATCTCCTGGGGCTGCAATGGGAGGGATGCCGGGTCATGGATCTCTTCGCTGGCTCTGGCGCGCTCGGGATCGAGGCCCTCAGCAGGGGGGCAGGGGTGGCCCTGTTCGTGGAGGCGGACCGATCCTGCTGCTGGGTCCTCCTGGGTAACCTCAAGTCGTGTGGGATGGAGGGGAAGGCGCGGGTGATCCGAGCCGATGCGGTTCGTTTCCTGAGGAGCAGGAGGGGATTACCGGATTTACACGTGATATTCGCGGATCCGCCCTACGAGAGGGGGCTCGCCTGGCCGTGCGTCATGGGCGTGGGGCGGGGCGGGTGGCTCGCCCCTGGTGGCCGGCTCGTGCTGGAACACTCGTCCAGGGAGGCGATCCCTGATCGAGGCGCGGGGCTCGCCCTGCTCGACAGGAGGTCGTACGGCGGCAGCCAGGTGTCTCTCTACGCTTGGGGGGACGAGGAAGCGGGGCCCGGACTATATGCCGGGCAGAGGGGTGCGGACCTCGAGTGAGTGCTGAGGCGGGGCGACGAATCAGGACGGAGGGGAGTTGTGATGGACGAGGTCAAGAGACGTGGGACAACGGCGATTTACGCAGGCTCCTTTGACCCTGTGACGAATGGGCACATGGAGATCATCCGGAGGGCATTGGAGCTCTTCGACAGGCTCATCGTGGCGGTGGCCTGCAACCCTGGCAAGAACCCTATCTTCACGGTGGAGGAAAGGATCGAGATGATCCGAGAGGCCACAGGGGACAACCCCAGGGTCACTGTGGATGCCTTCGACGGCCTGCTGGTGGAGTACGCACGTCAGCACCATGTCAACGTGATCATAAGGGGCCTCAGGGCCCTGTCCGATTTCGAGTACGAATTCCAGATGGCCCTCATGAACCGCCGGTTGAATCGCGACATAGACACCATCTTCCTCATGACCGGGTTCAGGTGGTTCTATGTGAGCTCCAGGATCATAAAGGAGGCGGCGAGCTTCGGCGGCTCGGTGGAGGGCCTGGTGCCCAACGGGGTGAACCGCAGGTTGATGGAGAAATTCTCCAACAGGGGCGAGAGATGAGGCTAGGGGATCGGGTGGGGCGTATCCAGCCCTCGGCCACACTGGCCATAGCGGCCAAGGCCAAGGCCATGAAGGCGGCCGGCATGGATGTCATAGGGTTCGGGGCTGGGGAGCCTGACTTCGACACCCCTGCCCATATCAAAGAGGCGGCCGTTCGCGCCATCGCCGAGGGCTTCACCAAGTATACCCCTGTGGGCGGGGTGGAGGAGCTCAAAGACGCCATCACCCGCCGCGTGAAGCTGGATTACGGGCTGGATTACACCCGCTCCCAGGTCATTGTGTGCTGTGGGGCCAAGCATGCCCTGTACAATGCGGCAGTGGCCCTGTTCCAGCAGGGGGACGAGGTCCTGATCCCTGGACCTTATTGGGTCTCATATCCAGACATCCTGGCCCTGGTGGATGCCATCCCGGTGATCCTCCCCACCGGGGAGGAGCACGGCTTCAAGGTGACCGCGAGGCAACTGAAGGAGGCCATCACCCCCAGGACTCGGGCACTCATCCTCAACAGCCCGTCCAATCCCACGGGGGCCGTTTACCTGCGCCACGAGCTGGAGGAGATCGCACAGGTGGTGAGGGAGACCGGGATCTTCGTCATCTCCGACGATATCTACGACAAGCTCATCTACGGCGGGGTCAGGCCCACCCCCTTGGCCGCCCTGGGTGAGGATCTCTGGGGGCGGACTCTCCTGGTCAACGGGGTCTCCAAGACATACGCCATGACCGGTTGGCGCATCGGCTATGCCCTGGGACCAGAGGATCTCATCTCGGCCATGGAAAAGGTTCAGGGCCAGAGCACCTCCAACCCCACATCCATAGCCCAGAAGGCCGCGGTCGCGGCCCTGGACGGGCCGCAGGAGTGCGTCGAGCGGGTGGTCCGTGAGTTCGACAGGAGGCGGCGCTTCATGGTCTCGAGGCTCAACGAGATGGATGGCATATCCTGTTACGAGCCGCAAGGGGCCTTCTATGTCTTCCCCAGCGTAAAGGCATACTTCGGCAGGCGTGCGGGGGGAAAGGTCATAAGGGGTTCAACTGACATGGCCGAATACCTCCTGGCCGAGGCCAAGGTGGCGGTGGTGGCTGGTGAGCCCTTCGGCTCTGATGCCCATATCAGGCTCTCCTTCGCCCTCTCCATGGAGGAGATCGAGGATGGCCTCGGCCGGATGGAAAAGGCCCTGCTCAAGCTCTCTTAGGTGCAGATGAATCCCCGCTTTTCCCGGAATCCTTCGATCCTTTGCCAGGGGTAGCCTTCGGCCAGGCGAAGGGCCCAGATGCCCATAGAGGAGAAGGTCTCCCTGGCCCACTTCGTCATAGACAACTCCGGGGATCCGGAGCGTACCGAGGGGCAGGTGCGGGGCCTGATGGAGCGGCTTTGGCAGAGGGGGGGCCGGGGGGG
>CAZOXN010000027.1:8748-13022 GCA_964583655.1 uncultured Desulfarculaceae bacterium
ACGGGGCTCGATGATCCCCGCGCCCCTCCGGGTCTGAGTCCTTCCTATTTCGGCATCTCCTCGTACCAGCCTGGGGTCCGGGTGGTGCTTCCCTTGAGGCGCAGGAGCCGTGTCGAGCCCTCCTGGACCACGACGGCCCAGATATCCATGCTCATCCTGTTGGTCGATTCCCTGAGGAGCTCTATGGACCCCCCGAGGGTCATGAGGTCGAATCCATCCCCGTTGCCCTGCACCTGTGGGAATCCGGCCACCGAATCGATCACGCCCGTGTGATAGGCCAGTATCCCCCGGTTGCCGTTGGTCCCGGGAAACACGCGCACCCCCCAGAGCGTCTCCACCAGGATCCACTCCCCGCCTTCCTTGGAGTAGATATCGAAGATCATCTCGTTGCAGCCCAAGGACCAGCTGTGGATGAATACACGGGCCCTGCGGGAACGCTCGCTCACCCTGCTGTCGTTCAGGGATTTCTCCTCTTCTTTCCCCTCGAGATCGAACCAGGTGTCGTCCATGTCCCCGTTGAACTGGGGATCGCAGTTTGGCAGGGCCGGCGAGGCGTTCAAGAGAAAGACCATACACGTCCCCAAAAGCAGAAGACATCTCAACCCGTTTCTCATCTCTTCGTCCTCCTTTCTTGAGATCTGGTCCGGCAGGCCGCTGAAAAAGGGGTGTACGGTTCCGTTGCGTCATCCCGACCAACCCCGCCGGCCTGCCCCTTGCGCGACTCAACCTCCGTGCACCAGTGTCCTCACCCCATCCTTGAACAGGACCTCCATCTTCCCCTCCAAGACCCTGAGGACGAATCCTATGCCGAACCGACGGTGCTCGATGGCGTCTCTCGTCCGGAAGCTCTCGCCCATGTCGTAGGGCCGGACGAGGCCCTGGTCCAGGCGGGACATGCGCTCCTCGAAGGAGCCCCCCTCGACGAGCTCCCTGAGCATCTTGGGCGACGGAGGGGGTCTTCGCAGGCCTTCGTGTCCATGTGAACGGTAAGAGTGCTGGAGGCCGCAAGTGCGGCACTGGACGGCACCGATCCGTCCATCCTCGCCGAAGAACAGGACTGTGTGGGAGAGGATGACCTTGCACCTGGGACAGGTGCAGTCGATGTCGTCCCCTACCTTCACCGGGGAACCTTCCGCGAAGCGTTGACTTGTGCGCTAATATAGATCAAGTCAGGTGGGTTGTCCAGCCCTGCTCTGTCAACTCAGGATGCCACTTATGAGGCAGAAATAGCCCATGCCCCCTCCCAACAGGATCACCCCTGGCAGCCAGAGGCGACGGTAGACCGCTGGCCATCCTGCCCGGAAATACTCGTTGCTCAGGATCAGACAGAGGTGAAGCGGGGTCATGAGGGTCCCAGTGAAGCCAGAGGCAAAGGCCAGCACCATGAGCGGCAGCTCGACATGGGAGCCCCCCACCGCCTGGATCAAGGTGACCAGGATGGGAAAGCAGGCCCCAACAAAGGCTATGGTGAGCCCGGAGATGGCCCCCACGATCATGGGCAGGGCCACCGCTACCCAGAAGAGCGGGACCTCCATCTCGAGGAGCGCCACCCCCACGGCCTGGGCGGCCCCGCCTTCCTCGATGACGCCCTTGAAGGCGAAGACCCCGGCCAGTATCATCCACATCCTCGGGAGCTTCCCGTCCAGGAGGATGGACCTGAGGTCCTGTGCCCTCGCCCTCTTGTCCCACCAGGCCCAGACCACCCCTGCCAACAGGCCAGCCAGGAGGCCGGTCTCCCTCGGGAGATGTGTCCGGACCTGCATGTTTCCCAAGAGCTGAAGGAGGAGGCCGAAGCCCACCCCTGGCAGGATCGCCAGGAGGATGGGCGCAAGGGGCCGCCAGCCGCTGCCGGGCCGAACCGTGCCACCCCCTGACCCGTCGGCCCACACGGTCCGCGGCACTCGCAACAGGTGTGGGAGCCCCCCTAGGACTGCCAGGGCGGTCATGGGGATGGAGACGAGGATGTAGCGCCAGAGCTCGAGCCCGGCTATGTGGCAGGTGAGTAGGACCCCTGGATACAAGGGCCACCAGTACTCCCACACGTGCCGGTACCAGTAATTGAGGAAGCTCTTCAGCGCCCCATCGAGCCTGCCCTCGGGGTCGAAGGCATCCAACATGGGGGCTGAGAAATACGCCCCTCCGGGCATGGGCAGGAGCCCTATGAGGGCCGGAAACGTGACCATCCCCCAGCGGCTCCCCGAGGCCCATTTCCTGAACCTCCCCAGGAGCTCCTCCATCTGCCCCAGGCGCTCCATGGAAGAGCTCAGGATCAAGATCAAGGTGACCACAGATATGAGGACCAGGGTCTTGCGATCCGTCAGGGAGCTGTACGCGGCCGAGAGGACTTCCAGGGGAGTCATGGAGAAGGCGAGTCCCAGGACCACCGCCGCCGCGGCCAATGCGGCCCCGATCTGCAAAGAAAGGCGAAGCAGCACCAGGACGAGGATGAAAACCCCGGCCATCTTCAGCACGGGGATCAATGCGGCGGCCGATTCGATGGCAGTGACTATTAAGGCATGGCGAGACGGCCTGTCAAGGTCTCTTGGTGCGACGAAAAAAGGCTTGACAAACTGAGGATCAGGCAATAGGATTGCCTTGTTTCAAAAGCCAAGGTAAAAAAATCAATGATAACGGGCGCAACCTGATTGCCAAGAGGAGCAGGATCCTGGAGGCGGCCATGAGCGTGTTCTCGGAAGTGGGTTACGAGAAGGCCCATATCCGGGACATCGCCAGGAAGGCGAGGGTCTCCGAGGGGACGATCTACAAGGCCTTCAAGGACAAAGAGGGGCTCTTCCACGGGATCCCGGAGATGGTCATGCCCGGGGCCATCGAGGACTTGGCCCTCCACATGAACGGCATCGAGGGGGCCCTCAACAAACTTAGCAAGTTCACCTGGTTCTATCTCCACTCCTTCGAGGCGCACCCGGCGTGGTCCAAGGTCGTCCTCCTCCAGATCAAGCCCAACTCGCGTTTTCTCCACAGCGAGGCCTATCAGCTCATCAGGGACTTCACGCGCGTCCTGGTCCACATCCTGGAAGAGGGGCGGAAGGAGGGGCTCATACGGAGCGACCTTGCCCTGAATCTCGCCAGGCAGATCTTTGTCGGGGGTGTGGAGCACATAACCGAACCATGGCTCTTGCTCGGAAAAGCCGAACGCATAACCCCGTATGCGGAGGAGCTGTTCAGGATCTTCTTGAGGGCATTCGGTACAAGGAGGTCCATGAGGATAGCGAACAGTCAGGATCGAAGAGTGGGCACGCCTTAAGGCGGCGCGTAGCCTCTTTGGAGAGACTCCCATTCGTCGTCAACGATTGGGACATCCGAGACAGGTGGCGACCCTTGGCGGGGCGGCTTGGCGGAGGCCGCCCCCCCCGTTCCCATTGCCACGTTGTTGAGGCGCTCTTCCGCACAGGGGAGCCCTCACTTGTCGAATGCCGTGGCGCCCTGGAGAAGGGCAAAAGGTACCCCAATTTTCGGTCGAGGTTTGTCTTCGATCCCAACAAGGAGGTGTCGGCATGGAGACAAGACGGTTCGGGTTTGCGGGCATCTTGGTGGCGGCTCTATTGAGCTGGTCTTTCTTGCTCTCAGCAGGGCCGGAGGGTCCGTGGGCGGCAGAGCCAACGAAGATAAAGATCGGTATATTGGGGCCCATGAAGTTCCTGTCCGGTGAGCACCAATGGAAAGGGGCCGCGCTGGCGGTGGAGGAGATAAACAAGGCTGGCGGCTTGACGGTCGCTGGCAAGCGATACTTGCTTGAGGCAGTCCAGATCGATGACAACTGTTTCGTGAGTGTTCCCGATGCTGCCTCGGCGATGCAAAAGGCCGCTACTGTGGACAGGGTCAAGTACGTCATAGCTGGAGGCAGGACCGAGGCGGTGCTCGCGCAGCAGGAAATAGCAATGGACCACAAGGTATTGTATCTCGGCATATCGATGTCCAGTCCGCCGAACAAGCCGATCCTCAAGGATTATCAAAGATACAAGTACTATTTCAACGCGCCCAACTGCATCAGCGGAGATTACATTCTCCATTTGGCAGCTGTCTGTTATCCAGGCATAAAGGCCGTCAAGGAGGCACTGAAACTAGGTACCGTCAAGGTTGCCTACTTGGCGGAGAAAGCCGTTTGGGCGGACGCCATATACGGACTTCTCAAACAGGCACTTCCCAAACTGGGCTGTGAGCTCGTGGGCGAATGGAGGCCCTCTCATCTCACAACCGACGTGTCCACTGAGCTGGCAGCCATAAAGGCGGCAGGTGCCCACGCGATCATACAC
>CAZOXN010000028.1:0-12813 GCA_964583655.1 uncultured Desulfarculaceae bacterium
GGCGGTCAGAGAAGATGTCGCGCACGAGGCGCGCCTGCGCATCCAAGGGTGGGGTCCTGACACCCCCTGTCATGGGCGTGACCGCCTTCATCATGGCGGACTTCATAGGCGTGAGCTATGCCGAGGTCTGTATGGCTGCGGCCCTGCCCATCTTGCTCTACTACACGTCCCTTTACGCCCAGACGGACTTCTACGCGGCAAGGATGGGCCTTCGAGGGCTCTCCAGGGAGGACCTCCCTTCCATCTGGAAGACCCTGAAGGGGGGGTGGTTTCACCTCTTCTCCATCGGTCTTCTCATCTACCTCATCTTCATGGAACAGGTGGAGGCCCTGGCCCCGTACTACGCAACTGCATCGGTGCTGGTCCTGGCCAACCTCAACAAGGAGACCAGGCTGAACAAACGAAACATCCTGAACTGGATAGATGGACTGGGCAAGATCCTGAGCGAGCTGGTATCCATCCTCGTGGGCATAGGCATGATCATAGGCGCCCTGTCCCTGACGGGGACGGCGCACGGCTTCTCGAGCGCCCTGACCTCCATCGGGGGCCAGAACATCTTTCTCCTCCTGGTCATGGGGGCGATCACGAGCTTCATACTGGGGATCGGCCTGACCATCTCGGCGTGCTATATCTTTCTCGCCATGCTCCTGGCCCCGACCCTGGTCAAGCTGGGCATCTATCCCATGGCCGCGCATCTGTTCCTGCTCTACTGGGGCTGCGTCTCGTACATAACCCCTCCGGTTGCCCTCGGTGCATACGCTGCCGCGGGCATTGCCGGGGCAAATCCCCTCCAGACAGGGATCCAGGCGGTGAAGTTGGGCTTTGTCTCCCTGCTTGTGCCGTTCTTCTTCGTGTACAACCCTGCCCTGGTGGGCCATGGGACCGTGCTGGAGGTAGTGGAGTGCATGCTCACGGCAATGGCGGGCATAGTGCTCCTGAGCGCCTCTTTCGAGGGCTATGTCTTCTTCCTCAAGAGGATATCCGGCGTTGTCAGGGCCCTGTTCGCGGCCGCGGGTCTCCTCAGTTTTCATCCCGGCGTCTTGACGGATCTGATAGGCCTGGGGCTCTTCGGGTTGGGGGTCTTGGTTCACCTCCTGAGCAAAGGTCTATGGGCACGCAAGGCGGTCCCGAGACCCGAGGGCAGGTGAGATGGGATCTCTGGTTTGGAAGGGGACCATGGCTTGGGAGATTCGGGTGTGAAGGGCAAGAGGGGGGAAGGGTCGTGACCAAGAGGGAGATGGTCTACAAGACCCTGAGGGGACAGATACACTCGGGTCGCCTGATGCCGGGGGCTCGGTTGATCGAGCTGGAAGTGGCGAACGAGTTCCAGGTGAGCAGGACGATAGTGCGCGAGGTGACAAGACAACTCGCATTCGAGGGACTGGTGGAGTTGCTTCCCTATAAGGGGGCGGCTGTGGCCAGGGTATCCGTCGACGACCTGGAGGAGGTCTACCGGATTCATCAGGACCTGGAGGGGTTGGCCGCGTACCTGGCCACCACCAGGCTTTCGGAGAGAGGGATCGAGGAGCTGGAGCGGATCCAGGCCTCCCTGAGGGAGCTGGCTCACGGGGACGCGGCCGAATGGCAGAGATGGAATGTCAGGTTCCACCGTGTCTTCATGGAGAACAGCGGGAACAGCAGGCTGGTGAGGCTCATCGAGACTCACAGGGGTCACTTCGCCAGGTACTGGCTGCTCGCCTTGTCCATACGCGAAAACAGGGAGGACTACGTTCGGGACCATGAGGCGATGATAGCGGCGGTGAAGGCCAGAAAACCCCTCCTGGTGCGCCATCTCATGGAGAAGCACCTGGCCAAGGGGGCCAGACAGGTCCTGGAGATGGTGAGGAATGTATACCCCTCCTCGTCTTTCGAGGAAAAGGGCAGGGCCTAAGGGGGCATTGCCCGGACCCGTCGGGAACGGCTCAGACCAGATACTTGGAGGTGGGAGATGGAGGTGAAGAAAGTCGCGGTGATCGGGGCCGGCATCATGGGCCCTGGGATCGCCCAGGTGGCGGCCACAGGCGGATTCCCTGTGTGCATGATGGACATCGAGCAGAATTGCCTGGAAAGCGCCATGGAGAGGATACGGGATAGCCTGTCCAGATTCGTCAGAAAGGGAAAGCTCTCCGAGGACGAGGCACAGGCTGCCCTGGGGCGCATCAGCACCACCACGGAGCTGAGAGTTGCGGTGGAAGATGCGGACTATGTCATAGAGGCGGTCCCGGAGATCCTGGATCTGAAGAAGGACCTCTTCGCAAAGATGGACGAGTTGACCCCTCCCCATGCCATTCTGGCCACCAACACCTCGCAGTTCAGGATCACCGCCATCGCCGCGGGGACGAAGAGGAGGGACAAAGTCATAGGCACGCACTTCTTCAATCCGCCTCCGATGAGGAGGCTGGTGGAGATCATCAGGGCCCTGGACACATCAGAGGAGTGCCTTGAATGCACTCAGGATCTGTGCAGGAAATGGGACATGGAGACCGTGGTGTGCCGCAAGGACTCAGCGGGCTTCATCACCTCCAGGTTGATCGCCCTTTGGACCGTCGAGGCGGAGAGGATCTACGAAGAGGGGCTGGCCTCTGTGGAAGACATCGACAAGGCGTGCAGGCTGGCATTCGGTCACCCCATGGGGCCGTTCGAGACCTCGGACTTCAGCGGCCTGGACACGGGGCTTCGCGTGCGGCAGGCCTTGACCGAGGTCTACGGGGAGCGGTTTCGCCCGAGCCAGTTCCGGGTCAACCTGGTGGAGTCGGGCTACCTCGGTCGAAAGACCGGCAGGGGCTTCTATCGCTACGACGAGAAGTAGGGTAATGCCATGATCCAGATGACCATTCCCTATCTCTTGAAGAGGGCGGCCTTCAAGTGCCCGAGTCGTGAGGCCATTGTCTGCGAGGCTGGGAGATGGACGTATGGGCAGTGGGAGACAAACGCGAACAAGCGGGCATGGGCCCTTGCGCAGCATGGGATCAAGAAGGGCGATCATGTGGCCACCATATTCCTGAACGGCCGGGAGGTCCTGGAGACTTACATGGCCTTGATGAAACTGGGGGCGGTGGTGGTACCGTTGAACGTGCGCCTCGCCCCCTCGGAGCTCCATTACATCATTGACCATTCGGATGCCTCTTCCATGATTCTGGCCTCTGACTTCGAGCCTTCCATCCGGCAGATAATGAGGGACCTGCCCAAGGTGAAGAAGTATTTCGTCTGCGGGGGGGAGGCCCCGACAGACATGATCTCGGTGGAGGACACCTATGCGGGTCAGCCCGACGAAGAGCCGAGGATCGAGATCCGCGAGGAGGATATCGCCTGTATCCTGTACACTGCCGGGACCACCGGGAGGCCCAAGGGCGTGCTCCTCTCCCACAGGAACTGCATCTGGGGCGCCGTCAACATCGCCCTGAATGTCGACCTTCAGCCAGAGTACCGGGTGCTCATGGTCTTTCCCCTCTTTCACGCCGCGGCTTTCATGATCTTGGTCTCCAATCTGTTCATGGGGTGCACGAATGTTCTCATGCGCGCCTTTGACCCGAAGAGGGTAATGGAAGTGGTGCAGGAGGAAAGGATCAACAGGATGACGTTCCCCCCCACGGTATGGAACTTCATCCTGCAACTCCCGGATCTGAGACTCTATGACACAACCTCAGTCCGTTCCATCTCCTGCGGGGCCGAGTCCATGCCCTTGGAGACCAAGAACAGGCTGATGGATCTCTTCCCCAGTGCCGGCCTGGGGGAGACCTATGGGATGACCGAGTCCGCCGCGACCATATCCAACCTCAAGCCGGCGGACGTGCTCAGGAAGATGGCCTCTGTGGGGACACCTTTCGTGAATGTTGAGATACGTCTGGTGGACGATGAGGACCGAGATGTTTCTCAGGGGGATGTGGGGGAGATCCTGGCCCGAGGGCCGAACGTAATGGTGGGTTACTACCAGGACCCAGACGCCACCGCAGAGACACTGAGGGGGGGATGGCTGCACACAGGGGACCTCGGGAGGATTGACGAAGAAGGCTTCCTCTACATCGTGGACCGCAAGAAGGACATGATCATCTCGGGTGGGGAGAACATCTATCCTAGGGAGATCGAGGAGGTCCTTTACGCCCATCCCAAGATCCTGGAGGCAGCCGTGATAGGGCTTCCGGATCCCCTCTGGGGGGAGAGGATACACGCAGTAGTGGCCTTGAAGGAAGGCGAGAAACTGACAGGAGAGGAGGTGATAGAGTTCTGCAGGCAGCGAATCGCAAGCTTCAAGAAGCCGAAATCCGTCCAATTCGTGGATCGTCTTCCCAGATCATCTACCGGGAAGGTCCTCAAGAGGGTCCTGAGGGAGTGGGTAGGGATGGATTGAGATGGTGGGGTTAGCAGGCCAAACGGACGGCCTTGGAGGCGCACGTGGGCATCTCGGTCGTTCGCCAGGCCTGGGCTCGCGCTTCATCGCACTCTAACTTAAGACCGCATGGAAAGGGAGGTGGCAACATGGAGCGAGTCCGCAGATCAATGGTAACCGCGGGGATCTTGCTGGCAGCCTGTCTTGCCCTCTTCACGTCCCTGGTGGGTGATGCAGCGGCTCAGAAAACATATGAGTGGAAGCTCCAGTCCGCATGGCTGACGCCAATCACCCAGGACGGGCTCCGCACCTTTGCCGAGAACGTGAAGAACGCGACCAACGGCCGCGTTAATATCAAGGTCTACCAAGCCAACGAGCTCGTGAAGATCCAGGCCATCAGGGAGTCCATTCAGTCCGGGGCCATCGACCTGGCCTGTGAAGCAGGGGTCTATGCCTCGGGGGTGATCCCGGAAGGCGACGTGGAGTTCGGCCTGACCTTCGGCTGGAGGACCTGGGATGAATGCTGGGAGGCCTTCACCAAGTACGGGCTGATGGACAAGGTCCGGGAGGCTTACGCGGAAAAGGGGCTCTACTACATCACGGTCATGCCCGCAGGGGAATACTGCCTCATGAGCACAAAGCCGGTGCGAAAGGCTGAGGACCTCAAGGGGCTCAAGATCCGCTCCTGGGGGCTCCTCTCGAACATCCTGGCTAGCTTTGGGGCGGCCCCTGCCACGATTCCAGGGGCCGAGCAGTACGTGGCCCTGCAGCGAGGCACCGTCGATGCCACCGTGTACCCGGTGTTCGTGCTGGACGCGATGAAGATAAAGGAGGTGGTGAAGTACGTGATCCAACCCAGCTTCATCAGCCCGCCCACGATCAACCTATACATGAACTTGGATCTGTGGAAGGATCTCCCCCAGGACATCAAGGATGCCATCACCAAGGTCTCGACTCTTCACCAGGCCGAAATGCAGAAGAAGTACAGGGCAGAGGGAGAGGCCGCCATCGAGAACTTCAAGAAGGGTGGGTTCGGGGAGGTGATCGAGCTGCCCGAAGCGGAGGTCAACAGGCTCCGAGATGCCTCCATCAAGCACTGGGAGGAGTGGGCAGCCAAGAGCCAGAGGCTCAAAGTTATGGTGGAAGGGATGAAGAAGCTCATGGCGGACAAGGGGCTGGCCAAGTAACACAGCCGCCTGGATGCCCTTTTGGGGGGATCGAGAAGAAAGACCTAGACCTTTCGTGGGCCAAGCAGTGGTGGACCATCCTGGAGTGTCGGAGGGAGGATGCAGCGTTTTGTAAGGAGTGTGGGTGCAGTCAACGAGTGGCTGGGCAAGGCCCTTAGCTTTCTCATCCTTGGGATCGTTGGTATCGTCTGCTTCGAGATCGTGGCCAGGTACTTCTTCAACCGGCCCAGCCTGTGGGCAGAACCTTTCTCGACCTATTTATTGTGCATCTGCTCCCTGTTGGGGGGCGGCTTCACGCTGCTGCGGGGCGGCCACGTGAATGTGGACGTGGTCTACGGGCGATTCTCATTCCGTACCCGCTCCATTGTGGCCTGCGCCACCTCCTTCTTGGGATTCATCTTCGTCGCGGTCCTCATCTGGATGGGATGGAAGATGGCCTATAAGTCCTTTCTCCTGAGCGAGATGGCAGGCTCTGTGCAGAGGTGGCCGCTCTTCCCGTTCAAGTTCATGGTCCCGTTGGGGGCGGCCCTGCTCCTGCTCCAGTGCCTGGCGAGGTTCATGAATGACCTCGCAGGCGCCATAACCGGAAGGCCCCAGGAGGGGGCGCAGGCCCAGGGGATCTTCGGCCGCGGTAGGGAGGAGTGAGGGGTTCGGCCCCCGACTGGAGGGGCTGTGGGGATTCGAGTCCCAACCTCGGGAGGGTGAAGTGGAACCGTGGGTCGCCACTGTCATCCTGTTCGGCTTTCTCTTCCTCGCACTGGTGCTGGGGGTCCCCCTGGTCTTCTGCTTCGGGGGCACGGCCATCATCTTTACCGCGCTCCTGTGGGGGCCCAAGTCCCTCGCCATCATCGCACTCACGGCCTACCAGGACAGCACCAATTACATCCTTCTCACGGTTCCCCTCTTCGTCCTCATGGCCAACATCTTGGAGCACTCGGGGATTGCCGAAGACCTGTACGATATGATGCACAAGTGGATGGGCCGGCTGGCCGGGGGGCTGGCGATCGGCACCATCATCATCTGCGCCATCTTCGCGGCCATGTCAGGCATTAGCGGGGTGGCGACCATCACCATGGGACTGATTGCCCTCCCCTCCATGCTGAAACGGGGCTATTCCAAGTTCCTGGCTGTGGGGTGCATCTCCGCTGGCGGGACCCTTGGGATCCTCATCCCGCCGAGCGTGATCATGATCCTATACGCCTTTCTCACAGAGGAGTCAGTAGGGCAGCTTTTCATCGCCGGCATCTTTCCCGGCATCGTGATGACGGCCATCTTTTCAGCATACATAGGGATCGCGTGCCTGATAAACCCCAATCTCGGCCCTCCCATCGACGAGGCCGTGAGCTGGACGGCGAAGTTGCGTTCCCTCAAAGCCGTGATCTTCCCCGTGCTCTTGATCCTGCTGGTCCTGGGGGTGATCTACACCGGGGTTTGTACCCCGACGGAGGCCTCCGCGGTCGGGGCCTTCGGGGCCATCCTGAGCGCCTTGCTGCAGGGGAGACTGACATGGAAGGTCCTGACCCAGAGCCTGCAAAGGACCCTCACCCTCACCTGTATGGTCATGTGGATTCTGATCGGGGCCACATGCTTCACTCAACTCTACACTGCCCTCGGGGCCCCTGAATTGCTGAACAGGTTGATCAGCGGCTGGGAGGTCTCCAAGTGGGTGCTCCTGGGCCTGATGATGTTCATCCTCTTTATCCTGGGGATGGTCATGGACCCGGCCGGGATCATAATGATCACCATGCCGGTCTTTCTCCCCATCGTGAAGATGGTGGGGTTCGACACGATCTGGTTCGGGGTCCTCTTCACGATAAACATGGAGATGGGCTATGTGACGCCTCCCTTCGGGTTCAACCTCTTCTACATGAGGGCCATCGCGCCCAGGGAGGTCTCCATGAAAGACATCTACCGGTCCATAACCCCGTTCGTGGGGCTCCTGTGGCTCGGGCTCCTGGTGGTCATCCTGTTCCCTGGGTTGGCAACCTGGCTCCCGTCCCAGATGATCAGGAAGTGATTCGACGATGAGTTCGCCAAGCACAAGGCATTCGGGACCATGAGAGCCCTGGGCCACCTGGGTCGCCTTGTAACGGGCGGGCTCGAGAACTAATTGGGATCTATGACTAAACGGTCATGGCCTTGGCCGGCCTGGACGATGCGCGCTTCGAGGCTGAAGACAGGGGAGAGTGATCCGAAGGGAGGAGTCAGGACTTGAGCCGCAAGGTGATCATCACTGTGGCACCAACGGGAAGCGTGACCACCCGGGAGGAGACCCCTTATCTCCCGATCACCCCGGAGGAGGTAGTGGAAGAGACCGTGCGCTCTTACAATGCGGGTGCCGCCTTGGTTCACCTCCACGCCAGGGATCCCGAAACCGGCGGGCCCACAGGGGATGTGGAGGTATTTCGATCCTACGTGGAGGGGATCCGCTCCCGTTGCCCCATCATCATCCAGATCACCAGCGGCGGAGGGGCGATCGGCCTGGGACTGAGCTACGAGGAGAGGCTCAGGCCCGTGATCCAGCTCCGCCCGGATTCAGCATCCCTCAATGCCGGGTCCATGAACTTCGGGAGAAAGCTCTTCCCCAACCTCCCCGAGGCCATGGAGCACTTCGCAAGCAAGATGGCCGAGCTGGGGGTGATGCCCGAGTTCGAGATCTACGACCTCTCCATGGTCCAGAACGTGGATATCTGGATCCGCAGGCCTGCCCTGGTGCCGCCACCGTACCACAACAGTTTCGTCATGGGCGTGGTGGGGGGGATTCCCCCGACCGTCAAGAACCTCGTCCTCCTGGCCGAGTCCCTCCCTGCTGGGGACACGTGGCAGGTCATAGGGATCGGGCGCCACGAGTTCACCCTCGGGGCTGCGGGGATCCTGCTGGGCGGGAACCTCAGGGTGGGATTCGAAGACAACGTCTACCTCTCCGAGGGAAAGCTGGCCAGGAGCAACGCCGAGCTCGTGGAAAAGGCCGCCCGGATCGTGCGGGAGCTCGGCTTCGAGGTGGCCACCGTGGAGGAGGCCAGGGAGATCTTGCCTTTGCTCAATAGGGAGAAGGGTAAGGAGGATGTCCGAATTCGGGACCAGGGACCCTGACAACACCCTGGGGGCGCTCGCGGGGATCAAGGTTGTGGAGGTCGCCACCCTGATCGCAGGCCCGTACTGCGCCATGCTCCTGGGGGATCTGGGGGCCGATGTAATAAAGGTGGAGCATCCGGTGTATGGGGATCCTACCAGGGACCTGGGCACACACGTGACCGGGGACATCCCAACCTTGTACCTGGCCATGAACAGGAACAAGAGGAGCCTTGGCTTGGACGTGAGCCGGGCCGAAGGCCGGCAGATCCTGATGAGGCTCCTGGCCGAGGCGGACGTGCTCGTGGAAAACCTCAGGCCGGATATGCTGGAGAGGAACGGACTGGACTATGACTCGGTGAGACAGGTGAATCCCAGGATCATCTACTGCGGACTGACAGGCTTCGGGGATCGAGGGCCCTACCGTACGAAGCCAGGGACGGACAACATCTTTCAGGGGATGGCCGGGGCGATGATGTTGTCAGGGCAAGAGGGTGATCCCCCTGCTCGCCTCGGATTCACCCCGGCAGACATGGCCGCGGCCCTGTTTGCCTCCCTTGGGGTGGTCTCGGCCCTGTTTCACCGGGAGAGGACCGGGCAGGGACAGCGCGTAGGCCTCTCCCTGATGGACTCCCTCATCGCGTTTCAGGCCGGGAGGGTCCAGGAATACCTGAGCACAGGGAGGAACCCGGCACGAATGGGGAGGGGGAGCCCCTTCGCGTGCCCGGCAGGGTTCTACAGGACCAGGGACGGGTACATAACTCTGGCGGTATACAGCGACAAGTTCTGGAGGCGGCTATGCAAGGCCCTCTCCGTGGGATCGCTGGTAGAGGACCCCAGGTTCAGGGACAACAAGGCCAGGATAAGGAACCAAAGGCAACTCCAGGAGATCCTGGACACGATATTCCAGCGGGAAGATACGGCTCACTGGAGGGAACTGCTGGACCGGGAGGACATCCCGAACGGGCCAGTGAACTCGTGCGCAGAAGTGTTCGCGGATCCCCAGGTGCAGGAAAACGAGCTCCTAGCCGAGGTCATCCACCCTGGCCTCGGGCTGCTGAAGCTCCTCAAGCTGCCGCTCGACTTCGGAACGGCCCCGGCTTCCATCCGTGCCCATCCCCCGGAGCTTGGGGAACACACTCGGGAGATCCTCAAAGGCCTGGGGCTCTCGTCAACGCTCATCCGGGACCTCGAGGAGGCCGGGGTGGTGAGGCAGTGGCATCCCAGGGCCCGGGGACCGGCCAGCAAGCGACAAAGGGGATGAGCCCCCTTCAGGCCTGTGCGGGCCTGTTCGTCTGCTCCTTGTACATGGCCTTCAGCTCCCTCTTCAGGAGTTTTCCCTGGGCGCTGTAAGGCAACTCCTTGAGGAAGAAGACCTCCCTGGGCTTCTTGTAATCTGCCATATTGTTCGACACGTACCCCTGGACCTCCTCGGCGCTAAGCTCCTCGCCTTCCTTGGGGACCACGTACGCCACCAGCCTCTCCCCCCAGTCAGGATCCTCGACCCCGATAACGGCAGCGTCGTAGATCTTGGGATGGCGGTGCAGGCAGGCCTCTATCTCCACGGGGTAGATATTCACGCCTCCGGAGATGATCATGTCCACCTTGCGGTCTACGATATAGTAGTAGCCCTCCTCGTCGACCCTGGCCAGGTCCCCGACGCTGAAATACCCGTTTCGAAACCCCTTGGCAGTCTCCTCAGGCATCTTGTAGTACTGATCCAGGAGGTAATCGTTCTTCACAAATAGCTCTCCCACTTCCCCCACAGGAACCTCGTTGCCACGTTCATCCAAGAGGAGGATATCGTTTCCTGGGATGGCCTTTCCGCACGAGCCTGGCTTCAAGAGTTGCTCCTCGGGCCGGAGCAGGGTGTTCATGCTGAGCTCCGTGGCCCCGTAGAACTCATACATGGAGTTGTGTCCGAAGATCTCCACGGCCTTTTTCTTGATGGGGAAAGGGAATGGGGCGGCAGCGATAATGAGGGCCCGCAGTGTGGAGGGCCTGAGCCGGGCGATCTCATGGGGCGGGAGATTCACGATCCGGTTTATCTGAGTGGGGACCATGAAGGTGGTGGTGACAGAGCGATCCCTGATGGTCTGGAGGGTCCTGATGGGATCGAAGTGGCCATGGATTATCAGGGTATTCCCCAGCAGCACGGCCATGTGGGCGAACGCATAGGGCGCCGAGTGGTACAGGGGGCACACGGCCAGGTGGACGTCCTCGGGGACCAGCCCGAACAGGTCCATGTAATACAGGAAAGTGGCCAAACGTCTCCTGGAGGTCTTGAAGCACCCCTTAGGTCGCCCGGTGGTCCCGGAGGTGTATATAAGAGAGGAGCTGACCCCATCCGGAGGACCTCCCCTAGGCTCGGTGTCAGGTGAGCCGGCTATGACCTCCTCGTAATCCAGGAACGGGGGCGCGAGCTCTTCCCCACCCCTCCTGCCCACCACCAGGCAGTGCTCCACGCGCTGGAACTGCCGCATCACGGGCAGGATGGTCGGCAGGAATTCCTGGCCCATCACCAGGGCCCTGGATTCGGAGTCGTTCACCACGTAGAGGATCTCCTGCCCCTTGAATCGGAAGTTGATCGAGACAGGAACGGCACCTATCTTTCCCAGGGAGTTGATCACCTCGACGGGCCCCGAACTGTTGTGCAGCAGGATGGAGACCTTGTCGTCAGCCTCGATCCCGAGGGAGGCGAAACCGTTGGCCAATCGGTTCACTCGGGAGTGAAGCTCGCCGTACGTCAAGGCCTTCTGGTCATCCACCACGGCGAGCCGCTCTGGCCATGCCTCTGCATGTGCCCTAATCCCAATGGTCCTTTCCATGGTTTCCTCCGCAGTGGGGTCGATCCCTCAGAGGAACCGTCATGCCTCTCCCCTCCATTGCCGCCTGCCTGCGCCCAGGCGAGCAGTTCCTCCCATCCAAGGGCAACCGCGGCTGCGAGATTGATCACGTGGCGTAGATTGTATACAATATTGGTTATTATCACCGTGCGAGCGACCCTGTCAATAGATCAACCTCGCGGGGCGTAATCGGTCACTTGCCCGTTGCCCTGGGGGTCCCTGTTTCTTTGGGTGCCGCGGGAACGGGTAACCGAAGCGAAGAGGCATGGGGGCTCCCCCACCCCAGCGGGATGAGACTCACGGATCGCCGCGGGGCCTGGGAGTTCATGGCAAGCCATGGCGTGGCCAAATACAGGGAATTGAGAGGGGAGACGGAGATGGACTTCGATCTGAACGAGGAGCAGAGGGCCTTGCAGGAGACGGTGCGGCGTTTTGCTGAAAGGGAGATACTCCCCAGGATAAAGGATGAGGGGTTCAAGCGCGACCTCATATACCGGATGGGGTAGTTGGGCTTCTTCGGATGCGCGTTCCCGGTGGGATTCGGGGGGTCGGACCTGGGGTTTCTCGCCCATTCTGTGGCCTGCGAGGAGGTCTCGAGGGCCGACTCGGGCCTGCGCCCCCTTTTCAATCTCCAGGCCATGACAGTTCCGTACACCATAATGGAATGGGCAACGCCTGAGACCAGAGGCAAGTACGTCCCGGATCTGGTCTCCGGCAAGAAGATCGGGTGTACCTGTTTCTCCGAGCCCAATGTGGGATCTGACATCGCGTCCATGGAGACCCGCATCCAGGATATGGGTGACTACTTCCTGATAAACGGCACCAAGACTTGGATCTCCAACGGGGCCGCGGCGCAGGTGGCCATCGTTTACGGCTCCTACGATAGGGGTCTGAGGCACCGGGGGCTATGCGTGGCAGTGGTCGAGACCGATCAGAGGGGCTGGAGTGCCCGTGAGATAGACAAACTCGGTGACAAGTCGACACCCATCGCCGAGATCCACATGGAGGACGTGCGTGCCCCCAAGGAGAACCTCTTGGGGACATGGGGCGGGGGATTCGTGGTGGCCATGACGGCCCTGGACCGGGGACGCATCAGCGTGGCGAGCGGAGCGGTGGGCCTCTCACAGGCATGCCTCGAGGCCTCGGTCAAGTACGCCAACGAGAGGGTCCAGTTCGGGAGGCCCATCGGCGAGTACCAGTTGGTAAAGGGGCTCGTGGCCGAGATGGTCACCCTGACCGAGGCGGCGAGGCTCCTTGTTCGCCAGGGTGCATGGCTCAATGATCAGGGCAGGCCTTTCACCAGGGAGATCGCCATCGCCAAGTACTTCGCTGGGGAGGCCGTGGTGAAGGTCTCGGGTATGGCCATGGAGATACATGGGGG
>CAZOXN010000029.1:0-5993 GCA_964583655.1 uncultured Desulfarculaceae bacterium
ACGGGGCCATCCACTTCCTCGCAGATCTCGTCCACAACCTGCCTGAAGCCCTTGCCGGTCTTGGCTATAAGGGAAGGGTTGGTGGTGACCCCGTCGAGTATCCCCATCCTCTTGGCCTCTCGGATCTCACCTATGTCAGCGGTGTCTATAAAGAACTGCATCCTCACCTCCTGGGCCATGCCCCTGGCGTTGCATGGTGAATCGCCGAAACCCCATCACTCTCTCTTGGACGCCTCCCCTTCCCCTGCCCCCCGCCCCAGGTAACGCTCCCTGCACTCCCGGCTGCAGAAGAAGAGAACCTCACCACCCTCCCTCTCAATCAGGGCCTGGCTTCTGGGAATGAACGTCTTGCACCACGGGTCCTGGACCATGATCTCGTCTCCCGGGTCCCCGCCTCGACCCGCCTGCGGTCCTCTCCATCGCCTCCTGGATTTCAAGAGCCGGTAAACCAGGTAGACGATGCCTATCAGGATCGCCCAACGAAGCCACATGGATCATCCCCCCAAGGCTCCAGGAACTGGACGGACTTGGTATCCTCAAGCCCCTTTAAGATATCGGCCATCTCCTTTTTCAGCACCGGGTGTAGCGCGTACGGTGCCACCTCGCACATGGGGACCAGCACAAAGCGCCTCTCGTGCAGCCTCGGGTGCGGGATCCGCAGGTCCTCCTCCTCCATCACCAGGTCTCCGAAAAGGAGGAGATCCAGATCGATGACCCTCGGCCCCCCTTGAATCGTCCTGGTCCGCCCCATTGCCTTCTCCACGGCCAGGAGGCCCCTCATGAGTTCCCGCGGGCCGAGGCCCGACTCGAGACGCGCCACCCCGTTGACGAACCAATCCTGCTCCTCCAAACCCACTGGCTCGGTCTTGTACAAGGAAGAGACGCGGATCACCTTGACCCTGGGCAGCTGGGCAAGCCGCGCCACTGCCTCGCGCACCCTAGCCACCGGCCCCCCCACGTTGGAACCAAACCCGACGAATACCTCCTGGCACACCTCCCAAGGCTCCCCGTGGACCATCCGGTCGCCCAGTGGAGACCCACTGGACGCGTGCAAACCCTCCGTCGCCGCGTCCGCCTGGCCCCACAAGATCGCGCCTCCCCAGGCCGGATCGTCAGAACCCAACCTCTTTGATCCTCTTCACCGCCTCTCGGATCCGCTCCACCGGGACCGTCAGGCTCATCCTGATGTAACCCTCTCCGAACCTCCCGAACCCATTGCCAGGGGTGGTGACAATACCCGCCTGTGACAGGAGGTGACCCGTGAAGGAGCCCGAGGTATACCCCTTCGGGACCTTGCACCAGACGTAGAAGGTGGCCTTAGGGGGATCGACCCTGAGGCCGGCTCCCCTCAGCCCTTGGACCAGGACCTCACGCCTCTCCTGGTAAATCCTGTTGTTGTCGGCCACGCATCCTTGATCTCCATCCAGCGCGGCCATGCCTGCGTACTGCACGGCCTGGAAGATCCCGGAATCGATGTTCGTCTTCACCCGTCCCAGGCCCGATACGATCTCGCCATTGCCCACAGCGAACCCGATCCTCCAGCCTGTCATGTTGTAGGTCTTGGACAAGGAATGGAACTCGATGGCCACCTCCCTCGCCCCGGGGACCTGGAGGATGCTCGGGGCCTTGTAATCGTCGAAGGCCACCTCGGTGTACGCGGCGTCGTGGCACACCATTACCTTGTTTTCCATGGCCCAATCCACGACCCTCCCGAAGAAGGAAACCTCGGCCGTGGCGCCGGTTGGGTTGTTGGGATAGTTGAGAAAGACCATCTTGGCCTTCCGGCACACCTCCGGGGGGATGGCCTCCAGGTCGAGCAGAAACCCAGTTTCCTCGCGCAGAGGGACGAAAAATGGCACCCCACCGGCGAAGATGGTCGCGGCCTGATAGACCGGATAACCAGGGTCCGGGACCAGGACCACGTCCCCTGGGTCCACGAAGGCCAGGGGCAGATGGGCGATCCCCTCTTTGGACCCTATGAGGGAGACGACCTCAGAGACGGGATCCAGCTCGACCCCGAAACGCCGTCGATACCAGCCTGCCACCGACACCCTGAAGTCATCCATCCCCGAGTACGAAGGGTACCGGTGGTTCGCTGGCTCAGGGGCCGTCTCTTGGAGCCTCCGGACGATGTGAGGAGGGGTTGGAAGGTCAGGGTCCCCCACCCCGAGGTCTATGACATCCACCCCCCTTGCCTTCACCTCGGCCTTGAGACGGTCGATCTCGGCGAAGAGGTAAGGGGGGAGTCTCATCAGTCGCTGTGCGAGCACCTCTGTCCACATCACGTTCAGGCCTTCCTCCTTGAATCTGTTTGAAACGATATCCCAGGTTCTGTTGCAAGTAGCCAGTGGCCAAGAAGCATCCGCCCAGGCCCTGTGGGCTCTCGCCTCCCTCACGCCACCGGGTTCTCCAAGACCCCTATCCCTTGGATGCGCACCTGAAAGACGTCTCCCCTCCTCAAGGGGCCGATCCCAGATGGGGTCCCTGTGGCGATGACATCCCCTGGGAGCAGGGTCATGATTCTCGAGACAAACGAGACGATCTCCGGGACAGAGAAGACGAGCTGACTCGTGCAGGAACGCTGCCTTACCTCCCCGTTCAGGACCCCTTCTATGGTCAGGGACGAAGGATCGAGACCTGTCACCACACAGGGCCCTATGGGGCAAAAGGTGTCGAAACCCTTGGCCCGGGTCCATTGTCCGTCCTTTCCCTGGAGGTCCCTGGCTGTCACGTCGTTCAGACAGGTGTATCCCCAGACAAAGGCATCCGCCTCCTCGCGTGATACATCCTTGGCCGCCCTCTTGATCACCACAGCCAGCTCTGCCTCGTAATCGACCCTCTCCGACATGGGGGGGATCACGATGGGCTCGCCAGGCCCGATCACCGATGTGGAGGGCTTGAGGAACAAGAGGGGCTCATGGGGAATCGGCATCCTGGTCTCCTCGGCGTGATCCCTGTAGTTCAGACCCAGGGCCACCACTTTCGATGGCATGCATGGGGCCAGGAGCCTGGCATCCCCTGGAGGGACCACCTCCCCAGTGGGCTCCCAAGTGCCCATGGGGTCCCCCTTCACTCCCCTGATCCCTCCTTCCTCCCACAGCCCGTAGGAGACCTTACCGCCTCGCAGGAATCGAATGAACCTCATCGCGACCTCGGTCTCCTTTCCTGCCACCCCACGCGATTCACCAGCCTGACGGGAGGCGCCACCCCCCCTTGAGCCTCACCCCTTGAGCCCGAGGACATCCTGCATGTCATAAAGGCCAGGGGGCTGCCCCACCACCCACTTGGCTGCCCTCACTGCCCCACGGGCGAAATTGTCACGGCTGTGGGCCCGATGGACGATCTCGATCCTCTCCCCGACCCCGGCGAAGATAACCGTGTGCTCCCCCACGATGTCCCCGGCCCGTATCGCCTGGATGCCTATCTCCTTGTCGGTCCTGGGCCCCACCTGTCCATGACGGGAAAAGACCCCCGTCTCTCTCAGGTCCCGGCCCAAGGCCTCCGCGAGGACCTCGGCCATGCGGAGGGCGGTGCCGCTAGGGGCATCGACCTTGCGACGGTGGTGGGCCTCGAGGATCTCGATGTCATAATCATCCCCCAGGGCTTTGGCCACGTCCCTGAGGATCCTCCACACCAGGTTGACCCCAACGCTCATGTTGGGGGAGATCACGCAACGCGTGGACGGCCCTATGCGCCGGATCTCCTCCCACTGCCCAGGGCCGAACCCTGTTGTCCCGATGACCACGGCCTTCCTAGCGGAGACCGCCTCGCCGAGGTGGTTCAAGGAGGCCTCGGGCCGCGTGAAATCAACGAGGACATCGGCCTCCTCGAGGGCCCTGGGCAGGTCGTCGGAGATGGGCACATCGAAGGCCGCAACCCCCGCCTCTGTCCCAGCGTCCCTCCCTAGGGCCGGATGTCCCGGGGCCTCCAGGGCGCCCACCAGTTGGAACTCATCGTCTTGGGAGATGGCGTGGAGCACCCTCCTTCCCATCTGCCCGGCCGCGCCAGCCACTGCAACCCTGATCATCCGCGCCCCCCTCACTCCCAAGCCTCCTGGGTCGCCATGCCCGTGTAGACGAGGCGGGCGTCCCCTTCGAGGTAGACGTCAGTGTAATTCCCCTCCCTTTCCTGGAAAGAGATCACCAGGGGCAGACCGCTCCTGGTGATGACCGTCACGGGCGGCACCGCATCTCCCCTGATGCGGGCCGCCACGGCCGAGGCCACGGCGCCGGTGCCGCACGCCAGCGTCTCCCCTTCCACACCCCGTTCGTAGGTCCTCATCTTGATGGTGTGCCGATCCATGACCTGGACGAAGTCCGCGTTGGTCCCCCTCGGGGCAAAGGCCTCATGGTACCTGATGGAGCGCCCCACCTCGGCCACATCCACCCCTTCCACGTCCTCCACGAAGCTCACGGCATGCGGGACCCCTGTGTCCATGAAGACCAGGGGATGGGCATCCCCTCGGGTCAGGACGGTGAGATCCCTCCGGATACCGGTAGGGTCCCCCATGCGGACCCTCACCGAGCCCTCCCTGACCTCCGCCTCGATGACCCCGGAGAGGGTCTCGAACCGCATCCGATCCCTGGCCAGGCCCTTCATGGAGGCGAAGCGCGCAGCGCATCGCGCCCCATTGCCGCACATCTCCGCTTCGGAGCCATCGGCATTCAGGAAGCGCCATGAGAAGTCGTTCTGGGCGGCCTTGGCCGGCATAAGCAGTATCAGCCCGTCGGCCCCTATGGAGAGGCGCCTCCTACACAGCCTCCTGGCCACCTCCGGCAGGTCCCACTCCCGCCACGGGACCTCTCGGTGGTCCAAGAGGATGAAATCATTGCCGCTTCCGCTCATCTTCCAAAACGGGACCTCTTTCATGGGTCACTCCCCTCCAGGCCCACATCCTCCCAGGGCAGCAACGCCTCTCCTGCCACCAGGTCCTCGTAGCCCTCGCGGCTCCTTATCACGGCGTATCCATCCCCCTTCACCATCACCTCAGCCGGCCTTGGGCGGGAGTTGTAATTGGAGGCCATGGAGAACCCGTAGGCCCCTGCGCTCATCACTGCCACCAGATCCCCCCTCTCGAAAGGGGGCATCCGCCTCTCCTTCGCCAGGAAGTCCGAGGACTCGCAGATAGGACCCACTAGGTCGGCCACATCCCCCTCCTCATCGCCCCCGCGGCCCACCCCTCGGATGCGATGGTACGAACCATAGAGGCTGGGCCTTATCAGGTCGCTCATCCCAGCATCCACTATGACGAACCGCTTGGTCTCCCCGGTCTTGGTGTAAAGGACCCTGGTCAGGAGGACCCCAGCATTGCCCACGATGACCCTTCCCGGCTCCAAGATCAAGGTACAGTCGAGATCGCCCGTCTCCTCCAGGATGGCACGCGCATACTCCTCGGGATGGGGGGGTTCTTCCTCCCTGTATGTGATCCCCAGGCCTCCTCCCAGGTCCAGGTATTGGACCGGTATCTCCCTTTCCCTGAGCCGAAAGATCAGTTCTTTGAGCCGGCGCAGGGCATCCACAAAGGGTTCGACCTTGGTCACCTGGGAGCCGATGTGGCAGTCGACCCCTACCACCTCCACATGGTCCATGTCCATGGCCCTGGTGTAGTCCTCGAGGGCCCGAGCTATGTCGATGCCGAACTTGTTGCTCCTGAGCCCGGTGGAGATATACGGGTGGGTCTTGGGATCAACGTCTGGGTTCACCCTCAAGGCCACCCTGGCCCTTGTCCCGAGGGCCCCTGCCCTGGCCGCTATGACCTCCAGCTCCTGGGAAGACTCGATATTGAACATGAGTATCCCGGCTTCGAGGGCGGCATCGATCTCCTTGGTGGTCTTGCCCACCCCGCTGTAAACGATCTTCTCGGGGGGAATGCCCGCGCGAAGCGCCCTGAAGAGCTCACCCCCGGAGACGATGTCCACCCCTGAGCCCAACTTTCCGAACAGGTTCAAGATGGCCAGATTGGAGTTGGATTTTGCCGAAAAACAGACCAGGTG
>CAZOXN010000029.1:6003-12000 GCA_964583655.1 uncultured Desulfarculaceae bacterium
CGCGGAAGTGCCTGACCAGGGTGCTGTAACTGTAAACGTAGACCGGTGTCCCGACCTCCTCGGCGATGCGCTCGAGGGGGACCCCCTCGCACCAGAGCTCTCCGTTGACCCTTTGGAAATGGTGCATGTACCCCTTTTCCCTTGGCCCTGCGCTACGACCTTCGCGGTTCTCTGCGACGTGAACGACAAGGCCCTTGGTCGTCACACCTGGCCAGTCTGGAAGGCCTCGCTCTGCAACGGCATCTTAGAGCGGCAACGCCCGGCGCACTACCGAGCAGCCGGGCCTGCACCCTCACCGCCCCCAGAGGGCTCGGGCAGAGGCGTTGGCGTGTAGCGCACCCCCACCGGCTCTGACCTGAGGCTCTCGTTCGGAGGCAAGGCATCGTCCAGGGCCGTGACCGAATACCAGTACCACCTGCCGCGCTCCACCGCCCGATCATCGTACACGACCGCTTCTAGGGGCGAATCGGTCAGGAGGTCCCAAGGCCCCTCCCGGGCCGCGGCCTTGTAGACCCTGTAACCCGCGATCCCTTCCCCCCTCGCCCCTTCCCAGACCACTCGGATGCCCCCGGCCGTAGCAAAGGCCACCACCCCCCTGGGTGGGTCCGGGGGGGCGAGCTTGCGAGGGGTCGCCTCCACTGTCGGGCAGAACGGGCCAGGGACCGCACGTCCCTTGACATGGCGCACCGCACGCACCCTGTAATGATAAGTCATGTTGTTCTGTACCGCTCTGTCAACGAAATGCGGCTCCTGAAGTGCGTTCTCGTGCAAGGGGGAGGCGCCCAACCCCCTGCCCTTGTGACCTCGGAACACCTGGTAGGAGACATCCCCAGGCTCCAGCGGCCTGCCGTCAAAGAGCCTCGCCAACGGCTCCCATCGTAGCTCCACCTGCCTGTCTCCTGCGCTGACCACCACCTCTTGCACCACCCCAGGAGGGACATCCCAGTAGAGCTCCCGGACAGAGGATTGCCGCCCCATGAGTCCCCGGCTGTTCCTCCCGACGAGGCGATACCTGTAGAGCCCGGATTCCAGGTCCTTGTCCAGATACTCCGTACCCCCTTGTGGCGCATCGCCCCCTTCCGGGTAGGTGTAGACGACTTCCCCGAGCCTCCGAAAATCAGCGGGACATCCTGGGCACTCTCCCTGGGCCAAGTCCGCCCTCCATATCTCCACGGCCTGGAGGTCTTTGAGGGGGGAGCCGTCCACGTTCTTTTGCGGCGCCCGCCAGGAGAGGCGGACCCCCTCCGGGAGGACCTCCACGCTGAAATCAGTGGGCGCATTGGGGATCACCGTCTCCTTGGGCACCGGCTTGCCCTTGACCCCGCAGCCGAACCAGGGCAGGAAACCCATCAGTAGGACGGCCAAGATGACCCTCGTCCTGTCCATGCCTCTGCACCTCTCGCCTCTTCCCCTCGCCTCCTCCAACTGGGGGAAGCCGCAGCCGCTTGCGGCCCGAATGTCTGGGGCTTCAGGTGGAGACGCCTCCCTCGGGGGCCTTCCATCGCGAGATCTCCTCTTTGGCCTGCCTCAATGCCTCGCTGACCCGTTGAGTCGCCGTGCCCCCGAAGCTGACCTTCCTCTCCACCGAACGCCTCGGATCCAGGACCTGGTAAACGTCCTCACCGAAGGCATCGTCGAACCTTCGCAGTTCCTCGAGCTCCATACCCCAAAGGGGGATCCCCCTCTCCTCGCAGGAGGCCACCACCTCCGCCACCACCCCGTGGGCCTTCCTGAAGGGACGCCCTTTCTCCACCAGGTAGTTGGCCAGGTCCGTTGCCGTGACGTGTCCCTCCTTTGTGGCCCTCTCCATACGCCCCGAGTTCAGCTCCATGGTCCGAACCATCTGGATGAAGACCCTGAGACACCCCTTGACCGCATCGACGGCATCGAACATCGGGCGCTTGTCTTCCTGCATGTCCTTGTTATAGGCCAGGGGTAGCCCCTTCATGGTCACCAGGAGCGAGACCAAGGAGCCGATCACCCCACCGCTCTTCCCCCTTATGAGCTCGGCCAAGTCGGGATTGCGTTTCTGGGGCATGATGCTGCTGCCCGAACAGAAGAGGTCCCCAAGACGCACGAACCCGAACTCCTGCGAGCTCCACATCACCAGCTCCTCGCAAAACCTGCTCAGGTGGACCGCGAGGATGGACGAACAGGCCAGGAACTCCATGATGAAGTCCCTGTCGCTGGCCGCGTCGATGCTGTTGCGGCACACTGACCTGAAACCCAATTCCTGGGCCAAGAACGCGCGATCTACCGGGAAGTCCACGCCGGCCAGGGCCCCGGCCCCCAACGGGAGATCCAGGACCCTTTCCAGGCAAGCCTCCAGGCGCTGGCGATCCCTTCGGAACATCTCGTAATAGGCCATGAGGTGGTGGGAGAAGAGGACCGGCTGTGCCCTCTGGAGATGCGTGTAACCAGGCATGATGAACTTCAGGCAGGCCTCGGCCCTCTCCACGAGAGTCTCCAGCAAAGAGAGCAGCAGACCCAGGATCTCTCGAATCTCGTCCGCCAAGAATAGCCTCTCGTCCAGGGCCACCTGGTCGTTTCGGCTGCGTGCAGTATGGAGCTTTCCACCCACCTCGCCGATCTTCTCCATGAGGCGGCGTTCCACGTTCATGTGGATATCTTCCCACTCGATGGCGAAGGGGAACTGGCCGGCCTCTATCTCCTGGAGGACCTCTTCCAGCCCCTGGAGGATCCGGTCCGCCTCCTCGTCGGAGATGATCCCTTGACGCGCCAGCATGCGGCAGTGAGCCTGGCTCCCCCGGATGTCGTGGTAGTAGAGCCTTCGATCCAGCGGGAGAGAGGCCGAGAACTCTTGGAGGAACTCCAAGAAGGTCGGGACCTTGGATGGCCCATCTCTACGGGAAAAGGTCATGACGCCCTACCACCCCCCTACTCCGCTGGGGAGGCTCCACCCACGAGCCTTCGCACCTTGAGGCGCAATCCCTGGAGCCTGATGAAACCCGTGGCATCCTTCTGGTCATAGACCGCATCCCTCTCGAACGTGGCCAGGTCCGGCACATAGAGGGAACCTGGCGCCTTTCTACCCACGACCGTGCAGTTGCCCTTGTAGAGCTTGAGGCGGGCAGTGCCGGTCACCCCGCGCTGCGCCTCGTCGATGGCCCTCTGGAGCATCTCGCGCTCTGGCGAAAACCAGAAGCCATAGTATATCAGCTCTGCATACCGCGGGATCAGGGTGTCCCTCAGGTGCATCACCTCCCTGTCCATGGTGACGGACTCCACCGCCTTGTGCGCCACGTGCAGTATGGTCCCGCCCGGGGTCTCGTAGACCCCCCTGGACTTCATCCCGACAAACCGGTTCTCCACCAAGTCCACCCTGCCGACGCCATTGGCCCCACCCAGGGCATTGAGACGGGCCAGGAGCTCAGCCGGGCCCATGGCCACGCCGTCCACCGCCACCGGATTCCCGTCTTGGAAATCTATTTCCACGTAAGTGGGCCTATCCGGCGCCCTCTCAGGCGAGACGGTCAGTCTGTACATCCCTTCATCCGGCTCCATCCAAGGGTCCTCCAGGACACCGCCCTCGAAACTGAGGTGCAGGAGGTTGCCGTCGCAACTGTACGGCTTCTCGGGGGTTGCAGCGACGGGGATTCCTCGATCCCTTGCGTAGCGCAGCATATCGCTCCTGGAATTCAAGGTCCAAAGGGGATCCCTCCAAGGCGCCAAGACCTTGAGCCGCGGCTCCAGGGCCATGTACGTCAACTCGAACCGGACCTGATCATTGCCCTTGCCAGTGGCCCCGTGTGCCACTGCATCGGCCCCTTCGCGCCGGGCCACCTCCACTTGGTGGCTTGCGATCAGGGGACGTGCAATGGAGGTCCCCAGCAGGTATCCACCCTCGTACACTGCATTGGCCCTGAGGGCAGGGTATACGTAGTCCTTGACGAACTCCTCCCTGAGGTCCTTCAGGACGAACCCTGACGCCCCTGTGGCCCTGGCCTTTTCCCCCAGACCATCCAGCTCCTCGCCCTGCCCGATGTCGGCCGTGAAGGCCACCACCTCGCACCCGTAGGTCTCGATCAACCACCTGAGGATCACCGAGGTATCAAGACCTCCGGAGTACGCGAGGACCACCCTGCGAAACCTCTCCATCTCGGGAACTCTCCCTCTCAGCCTGTCGTCATTCGTCCGTCGTGGACTCAAAGACCTCGACCTTGGACCCCCACACCCTCGTCGAGGGGGATGGAAGGCCCGTCTCACACGTAGTCACCCGCCACCGTCTTGGGCCTGTGGGGCCCCATGAGCAACTCGAGGACCGCCTTCTGCACATGGAGGCGATTCTCAGCCTGATCGAACACTATGGAACGGGCCCCGTCCATCACCTCATCCGTTATCTCCATCCCCCGGTGCGCCGGGAGGCAATGCATGACGACGGCATCCGGCGCTGCCCTCTCCAGGAGCGCCTCGTTCACCTGGTAAGGGGCGAAGAGGCGCTTGCGTTCCTCCTTTTCGGATTCCTGCCCCATGCTGACCCAGACATCGGTGTAGACGACCTGTGCACCCTTGACCGCCTTCCTCGGGTCGCGTTCGAGGAGCACGTTCTTGGAGGCCTTCCCCAATACCCCGGGGTCCGGGTCATATCCTTCCGGGCAGGCCAGGACCAGGCGAAAACCGAGTACATTGGCCGCCTCTATCCACGAGTTGGCCACGTTGTTCCCGTCGCCCACATATGCGACCCTCAGTTGTCTGATCCCCCCAAGTCTCTCTTGGAGGGTGAACAGATCGCTGAGGATCTGGCAAGGATGGAAACGGTCTGTCAGCCCATTGATGACCGGGACAGAAGAGAACCTAGCGAACTCCTCCACGGCCTCATGGGAATAGGCACGGATGACCACAGCATCCACATACCTGCTGAGCACCCTGGCCGTGTCCGGGATGCTCTCGCCCCGACCCAGCTGAGTGCTCCCTGACTCCAGATAGAGGCTGGTGCCTCCCAGTTGGTACATGCCCACCTCGAAAGAGACCCTGGTCCTGGTGGACGGCTTCTCGAAGATCATCGCCAGGACCTTGCCTTCCAGGGTGCGATGAGGAACCCCCCTCTTGGCCTTGTCCCTGATCACCCTGGCCAGGGTTAGGATGGACTCGAACTCCTGAACGGTCATCTGCTCCAGGCGCAAGAGGTGCTTGAACACGCCAGCCTCCTGTCTGAGTTCCGTGGACCGGCACATCCGCCGGCCCTGAGGTCCCTTCTCCACCCCTTGGGGTGCATGGGTTGCCCATCCCGTTCGGACCTGGGCTATCCCCGCCCGAGGACCTCCTCAAAGGCCTCCCGCAAGATCCCCAAGGCCTCCTCCACCTCGGCCATGCTGATCACCAAGGGCGGTACGAAGCGGAGGACCCGATCCACGGTGCAGTTCACCAGCAGGCCCCTTCTCATGCACGCCTCCACGATGGGCCTGCAAGGCTCTCTGAACTCCATGCCCACGAGCCAGCCTACCCCACGCATCTCCACGAACTGGGGGTAAGGGCGGCCGATCTCCTCCATACCCTCCCGAAATCTCCTGGCCACCGGCCCCATGGCCTCCAATACCCCGTCATCGGTCAAGATGGACAGGACCGCCAGACCAGCCGCGCTGGCCACAGGGTTGCCGCCGAAGGTGGACGCATGGGTCCCGGGCGTCAGAGACGAAGCCACCTCTTCTGTGGCCAGCAAAACCCCCATGGGGAGCCCGCCCGCTATCCCCTTGGCCAGGGTCATGACGTGAGGGACCATCCCCTCGTGCTGGTGAGCGAAAAGCCTCCCGGTCCTGCCCATGCCGGTCTGCACCTCGTCCAGGATGAGGAGTATCCCGGCATCGTCGCAGAGTTCCTTCAGCCCCTTCAGGTAACCGGATGGGGGGCACTTGACTCCGCCTTCACCCTGGATCGGCTCCACCAGGACGGCACAAGTGCGGCCGTCCAATGCATTGGAAACGGCTTCCAGATCGCCGAATGGCACATAACGGAACCCAGGGACCAAGGGCTCGAAGC
>CAZOXN010000030.1:0-11615 GCA_964583655.1 uncultured Desulfarculaceae bacterium
GTTCGGCCAAAGTTTTGGCGTTCATGGCCATGTTCCTGGCCTCCACCACCTTTTGCAGGTAGTTCTCGACGATGGAGTAAGCAAGACCGGCCACCAGGTCCTGGACGCTTGCGCCCCTTTGAAGGTGGTGCACGAGGTCAGACTCCATGAACACGGTGCAGCGCTCCCCCAGGCACGCTGGGCTAGAGGAACGCAGGGCGAGGCTAGCGAACTCGTCCTGGATGGATATGCCGAGCCTCTCGGCCTGCTCCTCCAGGAAGGAACCGGTCCCTGCAGCGCACACCTTGTTCATGGCGAAGTCCACCACGGCCCCATGGGATAGGCTTATGTACTTGGAGTCCTGCCCGCCGATCTCGAATATGGTATCCACCTCGGGGTCGATGAAGACCGCAGCGGTGGCCTGGGCGGTGATCTCGTTTCGGATCACGTCAGCCCCTATGAAATCCCCGGTCAGGTATCGCCCTGAGCCCGTGGTGCCGGCTCCCGCGATCTCCACCTTCTCCCCGATCTCCTCCCCTATCTCCCTCAGCCCCTGCTTCACCGCCTCCAGGGGCCTCCCTGCGGTCATGAGATAGCGTTTGGCCAGGACCCTCCCGTGCTCGTCCAGGACCACAAGGTTGGTGCTTATGGAACCAACGTCCACCCCGAGGTAGGCGCGCAGGCGCCCTCCATTCTCCTCCAATGGGTGGGCAGATAGAGACCCAGGACGGCTTGCCGAAGACAACGACAACGGCTCCAGGGTGCGGCCCTGGAGATCCGGCGGCCTGGACAGGTGTCTCTTCAATGCCCCCAGACCACCGAAGGGACGCCTAAGGCTCGGGTCAGCCATGACCACCAAGGCTGCGCCGATGGCCCCGGTTGAGGCGAAATGGGGAGGGACGATCAGCTCCTCGTCAGAGAGCCCCAGGACCTCCTTGAAGGCCCTGCGCATCCCCGGGTTGGCCGCAACCCCCCCTTGAAAGGAGACGGGCGGCTCCAGGGCCTTGCCCTTGGCCACGTTCCCCTTGAAGTTCCTGGCCACAGCGAAACAGAGCCCAGCCACGATGTCATAGTCCGGGGTCGCGCCCTGCTGGAGGTGGATCATGTCGCTCTTGGCGAACACCGAGCACCTGCCGGCAATGCGGGGCGGGCTCTCGGAACGCAAGGCCATCTGGCCGAACTCCTCGATGGACACGCCCAGCCTGCTCGCCTGCTGGTCCAGAAAGGCCCCTGTCCCAGCGGCACACAGGGTGTTCATGGAGAAGTCCTCTATGCGCAGGCGGCCCTCTGCCCCGTCCGGGGAGAGGATTATGAGCTTGGAGTCCTCTCCCCCCATCTCGATGATCGTCCGGACCCCCCTGGCCAAGAGCTCCGCCGAGCTGGCCTGTGCGACTACCTCGTTGATGAAGGTACCGCCCAGCAGCTCGGCCACGAGCTTTCCCCCCACGCCGGTGACCGCCACTGCCGCCATGGATTCTCTGGGGTATTCCTCGAGCAGCCTGGCCAGGACCTGGAGCACGGTCTCCAAAGGTCTGCCATAGACCCTGGTGTAATCCTCGTACAATATCCTCCGGTCCGGGCCCACGACCACCGTGTTGAGGCTTATGGAACCGACGTCCAGGCCTATATATAGCTCCCTTTCCACCTTGCCGACCATTGCGCAAGTCTCTCCGAAGCGCGTTGTCTCAGGGAGGACTCCACGAGGGGAACCTTCACGCCTTTCCCTGGAGGGCCTCCCCTGCTATGAAGAGGCGGTGCATCTCGGGGGTCCCCTCGGCCACCCCTGCTATGCGGCTGTCCCTCAGCAGGCGATCCACGCGAGTCCCTTCCAATAGGCCTCTCCCGCCGTGGATCTGGGCGCAGAGGCGGGCGCACTCGGGGGCCATCTCCGAGGCGAAGAGCTTGGCCACAGAGGCCTCCACCGCGGATCCCATGGCCTGGTCCACGAGCCAGGCCGCGCGCAGCGAGAGCTGGCGCGCTACATCTATGTTAACCTGCATTTCCGCGATCTTGAAGTGCACCTCCTGGTAGGTCAGGATGGGCCTCCCGAAAGTGGTCCGCTGGCGGGCATACGAGATGGCCTCCTCCAGACAGGCCTGTCCGATCCCCACGGCATAGCCCGCCACCATGAGGGCACCGTGAGGCATCCTCTCCAGGGCCTCCCGATCAGGGCCTGCCTCGCCCCCGAGGCGTGCGTCCTTCTCGAGCCTGCACTGCCGAAATCTCAGCCCGCAAAGAGAGGCCCCCCTGGCACCCGTAGGACTGAGCTTCTCTGTGGTCTCCACCCCGTCGAGGGATGACTCCACCAGAAACGCCCCCGTGCCCAGGGCCGTCTTGTCGGGGGCCTCCAGCACCGCGACCACGAGCACGCCCCCAAAATCCCCTCCGTTTACCACGTATGCCTTCTCCCCCTGGAGCGAGTAGCCTCCAGTGACCTCGGTGGCCTTTGTCTCGAGGTGAACGGTGTCGGAGCCCCCACGGGGCTCTGTCAGCGCCCAGGCACCCCTGAGGTCGCCCTTGGCCACCCCGGGGAGGAATCGCTCCTGCTGGGTCTCGGTCCCGTACAGGACCACAGGGGCCGCGAACCTCAGCAGGGTCGTTCCCGCAACCAAG
This sequence comes from uncultured Desulfarculaceae bacterium, assembly GCA_964583655.1. GTDB lineage: Bacteria > Desulfobacterota > Desulfocorpusculales > Desulfocorpusculum > Desulfocorpusculum > CAZOXN01. The sequence continues at coordinate 2,593 of CAZOXN010000030.1, forward strand.
GCCGTGGAAGGGCAGATGCGGGCGATCTCCTCGGTGCCTAGCAGCGTTGAGACGAGGTCCCCGCGGTTGCCCCCGAAGGCCTCTGGTATCAACATCCCCATGTAACCCGCCCTGGCCAGTACGTGGAGGCTCCCGGGGGGGACCCTGCCTGTTCGGTCCACTTCCTCGGCCCTGGCCGAGAGCTCTTGCTCGCACACAGCTCGCATCCGCCTCTGAAACTCCTTCTGGGCCTCGCTCAAGTCGAAGTTCATCTGGAGCCCTCCTGTCAGATAGCCCTGCCTTGGCTGTAGTCCAGACTCATGATCATCCTGGCTATGATGGAGCGCTGTATCTCGCTGGTGCCACCCCCTATGGAAGCTAGCCTTGTGCCGCGAAACGCCCTCTCCACCGGATACTCGTGGATGTACCCGTAGCCCCCGTGGATCTGGACCGCCTCGTGCACCAGCCTCATCCCTGCCTCGGCGATGAAGAGCTTGGCCGTGGCCGCCTCCAGGTGGTTCAAAGGCCGACCTTGGTCCTTGCACCAGGCGATCCTGTACATGAGGAGCCGCGAGGCCTCCAGGATGACCTTCATGTCCGCGATCTTGTGCTGTATTGCCTGGAATCTCGCTATGGGGCGGTCGAACTGGACCCGCTGATTGGCGTAATCCACGCAGATGTCCAGCAGGTAGCGCATGCTCCCCACGAACGGGGCCAGCAAGGCACTGCGGTCCCACTCCAGCCCGCCCAAGGCGATCTTCATGAAGCCTTCCCCTTCGGCCCCCAGCCGGTTCTCCGCTGGCACGCGGCAGTCCTCGAAGATCAGCTCCGAGGTAGGGGAGGAGCGACACCCCATCTTCTTCAACGGCTGACCCGGTCGATATCCCGGGAAGTCCTTCTCCACGATGAAGGCCGTGATCCCCGCTGCCTTCTTGTCACGGTCCGTCACGGCAAAGACCACTAGCACATCCGCAATGGGCCCGTTGGTGATGAACATCTTGGCCCCGTTGAGGAGATAATGATCCCCCTGTCTAACGGCCGTGGTGCGCAGGGCTGAGGCATCGGAGCCGGCCCCTGGCTCTGTGAGCCCGAAGGCCCCGACCCACTCCCCTGTGGCGATCTTCGGGAGATACCTACCCTTCTGTTGCTCGTTGCCGTGCTGGAGGATGGTGTCCCCGCAAAGATAGGTATGGGCCCCCCAGGAGAGTGTCGTACCGCCGTCGGCCCCGCCCATGGCCAGGGCCTCCCCGGCCAGGCAGGCGGTCACGACGTCCGAACCTCCCCCGCCATACTCTTCGGGATAGTGCAAACCCAAGAGACCGAATTCCCCCATCTTCCTCCAGGCCTCCCAACAGAACTCCCCCCGCAGGTCCCACTCTTCTCCGAGCGGGGCTATCTCCTTGCGGGAGAATTGGAGTACCTGCTCCCTGAAGATCCTCTGCTCCTCGGTGAAACCCAAGTCCATCGGGGCTACCTCCTTGCTCGCAGTTGGATTCCCAAGACCGTCTCTGTCGGTTTCAAAGGGATCTCGTACAAGAAGAGTGCCAGTTGAAGTTCCACGGACTGGGGGTCTTCATCCCTTGGGCCTTCGTCCTGATCCGGGCGGACCCGCATAGGTCTGGACGATCTCGGCAAAGCGCAAGGCCTCCTCCCCCGAAACCTGCAGGGCCGTGTCCTTCCAGTGCCTCCTCCTCACCGCCACCCTGCAGAAGTCACCGGCCTTTCCCCGGATGACGTCCGCCGCATCGTCCGGCCCCTGGCTCCATGAGGCCCCTGAAGGGAGGGCCAGCTCCAAGCGCAGGGGCCTATTGGGCAGTGGAATCCCGTTGACCTGATAAGCATACGGCCTTGCCAGGTACGCCAGGAGGGCCACGTGCCGGAGCCGGTCCGTGTCTTGCGGCTCTACCCCCAGTGCATCATAACAATCCAGGCCGTGGGCCCATGTCTCCATAAGCCTCGCGGTGGCGAAGGCACGTGCCCCCATGGGCATGGCGAACCACGGGATCCTCTGTTTGGGATCGCACTTGGCCAGGAGTTCCATCTCCCGGGAGCGGGCCTCCCTCCACCAACCAAGGACACCGGCGGGGCTCATGGATCGCCCCTTGTTGAGCCCGATGTCGTTGAAACCTACACCTACCTTGGCGGCTAGCTCCAGAGGAGTGTTGTCCCCGCTGATAAGGGCCACTGCCACCTCGTCTATGTGGGCCAGGTGGGACACAGAGTCGCGCACTGTCCACCCTTGTGCGGGCGTGGGCAGGTCCCACTGCCCCTCCGTGAGACCGCTCAGGAATCGCTCCAATGCCTCCTGCTCCTCCCTCAGGTCAGCAAGGATCTCCTTCATCTCCTACCTCCGATTTCGCCCTCACAGGCCATTGGGATCTCCACTGTCGAGGGACCCAGCCCAGGGGTCCAGACGGTCTTCTCGGCGCCTTGCGAGGCTCACAGTCCCAGGAGCCTCCCGATGATCTCCTTTTGGACCTCGGAGGTCCCCCCTCCGATGGGCTGGACCCTCTGGTCCCTCCAGATCCGCTGGACCTCGTACTCCATCATGTACCCATACCCGCCGTGGATCTGGATACATATGTCCGCGATCTTCACCGCTGTCTCGCAGGCGAAGACCTTGCACATGGCTATCTCCTTGCGGCAATCCTTCCCATGGATGAGGAGCCAGATGGTGTGATATACGAGGGACCTCGCCGCCTGGATCCAGGTGAGCATGTCCGCGAACTTGTGCCGGGTCACCTGGAAGCTCCCGATGGGGCGGCCGAATGCCTGCCTCTGCTTGGCGTACTCCAGGGTGATGTCAAAACAGTACTGGGCCCCTGCCACAGAGCCCACGGCCATGATCAATCGTTCCGTCTGAAAGCCGTGCATGATCTGGTAGAAACCCTTGCCCTCCTCGCCAAGGAGATGGGAGAGCGGGACCTTGACATCCTCGAAGGAGAGCTCTGCGGTGTCAGAGGTGCGCCATCCCAGCTTCTCCAGCTTCCGGGCCACCCGGAACCCCGGGGTCCCCTTCTCCACCATGATCTGGGAGATCCCCTTGTACCCCCCCTGGGGATCCGTCTTGCAGGCCACTATGTAAAAATCGGCACGCACACCATTGGTGATGAAGGTCTTGGCACCATTGATCACCCAGTGGTCGCCTTGGCGCACCGCCTTGGTCTGGAGCCCGGCCACGTCGGATCCGGCGTTGGGCTCGGTGACCGCGTAAGCCCCCACCTTCTCCCCCATTATCCCGGGGGCCAACCATCGCTCCTTCTGGGCGTCCGAACCGAAAGTGGCCAAGTGCGGGAGGACCACGAAGGCGTGGAGCCCCAATCCGGCCCCTACCCCCCCTGATCCGACCCTGGACATCTCCTCTGAGAAGACCGTGTGATAGCGAAAATCCCCGCCCACACCCCCGTACTGCTCCGGGAAGCCCCCGGCGAAGAACCCCAGCTCTCCCGCCCTCCTGTAGAGCGAGAAGGGAAACTCTCCCTCTTCTTCCCACTTCGACACATTGGGCCTGAGCTCGGTCTCTGCCCAACGCGCCACCTGCTGCCTGAAGATCCGGTGCTCCTCCTCGAACAGCCAATCCTCCATCGCCCCTCCCCCTCAGCGTCTTCCACCCAGCCCCGCAGGACCCTCCCGAACCACCGGTCGCTCCCTGGGGATGGCCTCAAGAGAACCCCTCGGGGATTCTGCCACTTTTTTCGAGCCCCCGCAATCCCGGAGGCCACCTGCTCGGGGCCCTCTGGTGATAGCACTCGGGGGCTGGCGCTGTCCGCGGGACCTTGACGCCCTCGGGCCAGGGACGGGATAATCCGATGGATGCGGTTCCACGAGGGAATGAAGAGGTCCGCCAGTTGGGAGCCGTCGGTTGTGCGCGGTCGGTCCTAGGGGACGACCGGCAAAGGGCGCCCGCACATGGGTATGACTCCCAGACCTCCCCCAGCGGTCGGGCGTGAGGCATGCGGCCTGTGGGGAGCGAGACGGGTTACGGAGAACGGGCCCTTTGGGTGGTGGCCAGGAGCACCTCATGGGCTCATCTGCCTCAAATAGGGGAGATTCCATGATAGGCCAACGGGTGGAGGGGCTGCGGCGTCTGATGGCCGAGCGAGGGCTCGATGCCTACATGGTCCCATCCGGCGACGAGCATCAAGATGAGCATGTGCCAGAGTGTTGGCAGAGGAGGCGCTGGATCAGCGGGTTCACGGGATCGGCAGGGACCGCGGTGATCACCGCAGGGATCGCCGGTCTCTGGACTGACGGTCGCTATCACCTGCAGGCCGGAGAGGAGCTCGACCCCGAGGTCTACACCTTGTTTCCCGTTGGCCTGCCCGGGGTGAGGGATGTTGGAGATTGGCTGTCCCAGACCATGCGGGCAGGGCAGACCGTGGGGGTCGATCCCAAGCTCATCTCGGTGGAGGAGGTCAGAGCCCTGAGGGACAAACTCGGGGCAAAGGGCATCCACCTCTGTCTCCTGAAGGAGAACCTGGTGGATTTCCTGTGGGAGGAAAGACCCCCCATCCCGGGCGGCCGCGTCTGGTCTTTGCCCGAGACCATCTCCGGGGAGTCCGTGGCCTCCAAGGTCTCCAGGGTTCGCACGGAGATGGCGAGGCATGGGGCCCAGGCGCATGTGGTCACGACCTTGGATGCCGTGGCATGGCTCTTCAACCTGCGGGGGTCAGACATCCCTTACAACCCGGTCTTCATCGCATATGCCCTCCTCACCGAGGAAAGTGCCACCCTCTGCGTGGAGCCTTCCAAGATCTCGAGCCGGGTGCTGGAAGAGATCCACGATACTGTCACCCTGGCTCCTTACTCTGGGCTTGCGGATCTCCTCGTCGAGTGTCGAGATAGGGGTCTTCGGGTCTGGGTCGATCCGAGGACCACGAGCCAGTGGATCTATGACTTACTCCAGGGCGGAACGAGGCCCGTGGAGGGGCCGAGCCCTGTCATCGCCCTGAAGGCGGTGAAGAACGCCGTGGAACAGCGAGGGATGAGGGCCTCCCACGTGCGTGACGCGGTGGCCTTGGTCCGTTTCCTCCGCTGGATCCAAGAGGAGGCGGGAAAGAAGGGGGTGACAGAACTCACTGCAGCCAGGAGGCTGCATGAGCTCAGGGCCGAACAGGATCGCTTCCAGGGACTGAGCTTCGAGACCATAGTGGGGTACAAGGGACATGGCGCCATAGTTCATTACAGGCCCTCTGAGAAGACCGACTGCGAGATAAGGAGAGAAGGGCTCCTCCTAGTGGATTCAGGGGCGCACTACCTGGACGGCACCACGGACGTGACGCGGACCATCGCCCTGGGGAGGCCTTCCCAAGAGGAGAAGGATCGTTTCACCCGCGTCCTCAAGGGGCACATCCGGCTGGCCAAGACCAAGTTCCCCAAAGGGACCAGCGGGAGACAGCTCGAGGCCTTGGCGCGAACGAGCCTATGGGAGATCGGTCTGGACTACCTCCACGGGACGGGCCATGGAGTGGGCTGCTTCCTCAACGTCCATGAGGGTCCTCAAGGTCTCTCCCCCAAAGACCCAGGAGTGGCCCTGGAGCCTGGGATGGTGGTGACCAACGAACCTGGCTATTACCAGCAGGGGGAATACGGGATCCGGATCGAGAACGTCATGATGGTCTCGAAGGAGGGGCCCTTGGAGACAGGATACGGCCCGTTCTACAGCTTCGAGGTCCTGACCATGGCTCCCATCGACCTGAACCTCGTGGAAACCAGCTCCCTGGCCCAGGATGAGCGCGACTGGCTCAACTCATACCATCGAGAGGTCTTCTCGAGGGTCTCCCCGCACCTCGAAGACCGGGACCGGGGGTGGCTCGAGGAGGCCACCAGACCCATCTGAGCACCCCCTGGGCGAGTAGTCCCCACCGGGTTACACTCATAGGAGACAGGCCTGTGAGAAATGATGGAGAGGAGCGACCATGGAGACATCTAGGCTGCTGTCACCGGCCAGGCCCAATCGGCTGGCATCTGAGAAGAGCCCTTACCTCCTTCAACACGCCCACAACCCGGTGGACTGGTTCCCCTGGGGAGAGGAGGCCTTCCAGAAGGCCAGGCAGGAGGACAAACCTATCTTCCTCTCGGTCGGGTACTCCACGTGTCACTGGTGTCACGTAATGGCCCACGAGTCCTTCGAGGATCCAGAGGTGGCCGAGCTGTTGAACCGACATTACGTGTCCATCAAGGTGGACCGGGAGGAGAGACCTGACATAGACCAGCTCTACATGTCCGTGTGCCAGGCCTTGACAGGCCGAGGCGGATGGCCGTTGTCCGTGTTCATGACCCCTGAGGCGAGGCCCTTTTTTGCCGGCACCTATTTCCCGAAATCCTCACGCATGGGTTTGACCGGATTCCTGGATCTCCTCCTGCGGATAGCGGCCCTGTGGCGGGAAGATAGAGCACGGATGCTCAAGACCGCGCAGGACATCACAGAGGCCGTGCGATCAGGGTCGCGTCTTTCCTCCGGAGGGCATGCCCTGGACGAGGGGGTGCTCCGGAAGGGATTCGAGCAGCTCGCCAGGAGCTACGACATGCGCTGGGGCGGTTTTGGCCAAGCACCCAAGTTCCCCACACCTCACCAGCTCACATTCCTCCTGAGGTGGTACTCGCGCAGCCGGGAGGCCTTTTCATTGGAGATGGTGGAGAAGACCCTGGGTGGCATGCGCCGAGGCGGCATCTTCGACCAGATCGGTTACGGGTTCCACAGGTATTCGGTGGACGAGAGGTGGTTGGTCCCACACTTCGAGAAGATGCTCTACGACCAGGCATTGCTGGCCATGGCCTATACAGAGGCCTTCCAGGTGACGGGAAAGGAAGAATACGCCCGCGTCGTCAGGGAGATCATGACCTACGTGTTGAGGGATATGACCTCCCCGGAAGGGGGATTCTATACAGCAGAGGATGCTGACAGCGAGGGAAAGGAGGGGCTCTATTACGTGTGGACCCCGGAGGAGATGGTCGCTCACCTCGGGGGGCCCTTGGCCGATATCTTCGGCCGTGTCTACGATGTCAGGGGGGGCGGCAACTTCGAGGAGGGACGGAGCATCCCGCATCTGGCAGTGGATCTGGATAGGTTCGCCGCCAGGATGGGCCTCGATGTCAAGGCCTTGGAGGAGATGCTGGAGGAGGCCAGGAGGCGTCTCTTGGAGATCCGGCAAGGGCGCGTGCGTCCTCTCAGGGACGACAAGGTCCTCACCTCCTGGAACGGGCTGATGATAGCGGCCATGGCCAAGGCCTCCCGTGCCCTGGGAGAAGAGGCCTATGGGGAGGCTGCCCGAAAGGCGGCTCGATTCGTCCTTTCCCATCTGAGGCGTCCAGACGGGAGGCTCATGCGCCGTTGGAGGCAAGGGGAGGCGGCCCATCCGGGCTATCTGGAGGATTACGCCTTTCTGGTATGGGGGCTGCTGGAACTATACGAGGCCACCTTGGATGCCAGTCTCCTGGATGAGGCCTTGGTAATGAACCAAGCCATGACGGAACTCTTCTGGGACCAAGGGGAAGGGGGTTTCTACCTCACCAGCCGTGAGAACGACACCCTCATCGCACGCCCTAAAGAGGCTTACGACGGGGCAATGCCTTCCGGTAACTCAGTGGCCGCGCTGAATCTCCTGCGTCTGGGGAAGATCACAGGAGAGGCGCAGATGGAGCAACGTGCTCAGGAGCTCTTGGAGGCGTTCGCCTCGGAGGTCTCCTCACACCCCGCTGCCCACACCCAGTTCCTCATCGCCCTGGATTTCCTCCTGGGGCCGTGCCAGCAGATAGTGATTGCCGGGGACAGGCACGACGAGAGGACCCGTGCCATGATCTCCACCGTACGAAAGGCATTCCTACCGCGTGCCGTCCTGATCCTCCGAGAGGATGACAGGACAGGGGATACATGGCGAGCCCCCCTGGCCGAATCGGATTCGGCGCCGCCCGCGAGAGAAAGGCCCGTCGTCTATATCTGCGAGGAATACGCCTGCCAGAGGCCCATCACTGATCAGGATACCCTGTCCGCTGCGATCCTGGACCTCGCCCAGGGGAGGCGGCTGGAGCCATGGAGCCCCGAGCTGGTGAGAGGGGGCGATCCAAGGTCACCGGAGCCCTCTTCCCAGGGGACCGACTAGAGCTTCCCGGGCTTACAGAGGTTCTTCTCGCTGGCAGCGGCCCGGCCACAGTTCTTGCACACGAACTTGGGGTTCCTGACGAGCTTCTTGTACTCGGCCAAGCTGGACTGGACCCACCCGGTGTTTTGCAGATAGCACAAATGCTTCTCGTGTTCCTCGTGAGGCATCTTGTTCTTGGCCATTTTCCCAGCCTCCTCTCTTTGGGATCAGCACTTCCTGTCCACGGTGCGCTCATCGCACTCGAGGGCGCCTTGGACTCGCCTGATCCTCTCGCAGGACCCTCTCAAACACCTAAAGTAAACGAGCCTCCAGATTTGTCAACCCTCATCTGAAAGCGCACCACTGCCACATGGACTTTTCCCGCGGTGGCAAAGACCTCAACTCCCCTTACCCGCCACGACCGCGGCCTCACCACTGTGAAGCAAGCCCTCGGTTGATCGCCCCATCACATCTTCGGAAAGGTCAAGGCCAGAACCTGCTTGCCCCCCAGTGTGTCGAATTCTACACCCAACTCCACCCGATCGTCTCTCAACCCGAGGGAGAGAGGCTCATATCCCTTGTGGCCTTCGAGGTGTGTGATGGCTCGCATCACCCTGAAGGCGTTATCGCCCAGTGCCACGGAGGGAGAGGCGAGCTTATACTTCCCCGTGGCCTCAACGTTGAGGTCAATTCCGCCCTTCTCATCCTTGACGAAGACGATCTTGGAGGCGATCTCCCTTAGGCCATAAAGGATGGTCAGGCCGAGCAGCCTGAGGGCGACCTCCTCAGGGTCCGATGCCATGTCCCAGGAGATATCCGACTTGGCCATCTCTTCTATCTCCTTCTTGGGGTCTGTCTCCATGTAGCAGTCGCAATATTCTTGAAGTCGAAGGTGCAAATTCCTCTTGTCCAGTACCATTGTGGCCGCTCCTTTCCATGCTAAAGGGATGCCATGTTCCTGGC
>CAZOXN010000031.1:0-11576 GCA_964583655.1 uncultured Desulfarculaceae bacterium
GGTGAGGGCCTCGATGTAAAACCCAAATGCATCCCAGCTTGCCACCAGACAATCCGGGACACGGGGGCCCTGCCCGGACGGAGTCACGAAGACTTCGCGGCGTGCAGGGAGCCCCCCTCAGCGTCGAGTGCGGCCTCCCTTATGGCCTCGTGAAGGGTGGGGTGGGCGTGGATCATGGAGGCAGCGTCGCGCAGGGTCGCCTTCATCTGGAGGAGCGCCGCTGCCTCCGCAACCAACTCCGTGGCGTGAGGGGCAGCGATCTGGATCCCCAAGATCTGGCCTGAGTGGGCCTCGGCCACTACCTTGACAAGACCGTCGCGTTCCCCGAGGATGAGGGCCTTGCTGTTGGCCGCCATGGGGAATCGACCGACCTTGACATCGAGTCCTTTCTTCAGCGCCTCCCCCTGGGCCATGCCCACGCTGCCCACCTCTGGCCTTGCGTACACGCATCGCGGCACCACCGCGTAATCGATCCTGGAGCCCATCCCCAGGGCGTTCTCAGCGGCCACCTCCCCCTCCCTGGATGCCACATGTGCCAGCATCAACTTGCCCACCACATCTCCTGCCGCGTATACCCCTGGGACGGACGTCTCCATCCTATCGTTGGTGAGGATCTTCCCACTGTCCATTCCCATACCCAGTCCTTCCAGTCCCAGTCCACTGGAATTGGGCCTCCGTCCAGCGGCCACCACCACCATTTGGACGGTCTTGCGGATCTCCTCACCCTTGCCCTCGAGGATGACCACGAGCTTGCCCTCAGGGTCTTCCTCTATCCCCTGTACCAGGGTCCCTGTGAATATCTCGACTCCAGCCCGCCTCAAAGACCGCCCCACGGCTCCTGCGATATCCTCGTCCTCGTTGGGCAGGACATGCGGAAGGATCTCTATGAGGAGCACCTCGGTGCCCAGGGCCGCGAAGATCGCAGAGGTCTCCACACCGCTCGGACCACCCCCTATGATAGCGAGACTCCTAGGGATCTCATCCAGGGAGAAGAGTTCCTCGACCGTCACCCTCCCTGGTCCTTTTATCCCAGGTATGGGGGGGAGGGCCCACGAAGAACCAGTGGCGAGGATCACCCTGCTAGCCGAGGACCGGGAGATCCCGGCGTCGGTCTCCACCTCCACCTCGTTTGGGGATTTCAGCCTTCCCACCCCCCTCACCACCTCTATGGAATGGTCCCTCATCAGGCCTTGAATCCCCAGGAGTGCGGTCCTCACCACCTGATCCTTGTACTGTCTCATACGAGGGAAATCGACTTCCACTTCTCCTGCCCTTATGCCGTAGCGCCTGCCCTTGCGCAGTGTGTCTATGAGCTCAACGGCGTGAAGCAGGCTCTTGGTCGGTACGCAGCCCCGGTGGAGGCAGGTGCCCCCGAGCTCACCTCTCTCCACGAGCAACACCCTTGCCCCCAACTGAGATGCCCTTATGGCCGCCACATACCCGGCTGGCCCACCCCCGATCACTATCAGATCCTTCCTCTCCAAGCTCACCCCCAACGAGATCGCAGGCAAAGTCTCCGTCCCAGCCCGCTAAATGGGCCCTGGGCGCTCCACCCTTCCCCGGTGGCGACAGCCCTAGTCCCCCGTATATCATCGAGTGGAACCGATTGCAAATCGACCGATGCATCAGGCTGATGTTGGTTGAGTTGGGGGCCTCCCCATTTCCCTTCACATGCCCGGTGGCCCTTTGCCGCCTTACCGCGGGACAGGCCGGGGGTCCTTGCCCCTTGCCGGCTCTGAAGGACGGGTTTCCCACTGCCTCTCACCCCCGAGGGGCCCCCCGCCCCACATCCAGCCAGACTCTGGACCCCGGGACAGAGGGCCTCTTAACGCAACTCTTAAACGGCTGATCGCCAAATCGAGGCCTTTTTCGTTGATCCCAGTACCCGATTTGGATATGCTTAGCCTCGGCCCGAGGCGAGGTGCCTCGTTGCCTGCGCTGGGAAAGGAGAGGTGGATCTGGATGGCCCTGTGGAGGAGACGCAGTCCCCCTCGTCTCGGCCTGGCCTTGGGCGGCGGCGGGGCCAGAGGAGGGATTCACATCGGGGTCCTCAAGGTCCTGGAGCGGGAGGGGATCCCCATCGGTGGCGTGGCCGGCACCAGCATCGGGGCCTTGATCGGGGCCATGTACTCGGTCAGCCGAAGCGCAACGGCCATCGAGCGCCGCCTCCACGAGTACCTGGAGAGCGACCTCTTCCATAAGGCACGTTTCAACTTCATGGCTGAGACCTCCACGGAAACGAGGTTCGGCATCCTGAGGCGCATCGCCTCCTTCATCAAGAAGGAGTTCATAATCACCCTCGCTTTGTCCAGGCCTCATCTGATCTCCAAGGAACACCTCCTGGAGAACCTCGGTTTTTTCATCCCGGACGTTCGGATAGATGACCTCCATGTCCCCTTCGCGGCTGTGGCCACGGACCTGGAGACGGGAGAAGAGGTGGTGATCCGTCGTGGGTCCCTGCTTCAGGCCGTCTATGCGAGCTGTACCTATCCTGGGGTGGTGGAGGCCGTGCGATGGCAGGGACGACTCCTGGTCGACGGTGGGGTCGTTTCCATGGTACCCGTGAGGGCCGCCCGACACCTCGGGGCCGATGTCGTAGTGGCGGTCAACGCCGAGCGCTGCATAGGCGAGTCCATCCAGGGGCTCTCCGGCATAGAGATCCTGTTCCGAGCGGATGACATCATGGGGGCGGAGCTCACGCGCTACCAGACAGAGGACGCGGAAGTCCTGATCCACCCAGGGGCGGGCGAGGACAGATGGTACGATTTTCAGAAGATGCCGCAATACGCCTCCATGGGAGAGAAGGCGGCGCAGGAGAGGGTAAGGGATATCAAGGAGGCCTTGGATCGGAAGGGAGTGCCGGGGTTCCTGGTCCCTTTCAGACGTCTTTTCCGTGGAGGCTCATCGTGAGGATTGAGGGATGGAGGTATCTGTGGGTCTTCCTCCTGGTCTCGCTGGGGTGCGCATGCGCACTCCCATGCTGGAGAGCCGAGGCGCAAACAGCCAAGGTCACAGCGGAGCAGTCTCTCCCCACAGTGGTCCTGGAGTCCGGCAAGGTCTCGGGCCTTGTCGTGGGGGCAAAGGAGGACATCTCCGTGTACAAGGGGATCCCGTACGCTGCGCCTCCTACCGGTCCTTTGCGCTGGAGGCCTCCTCAGCCCCCGGATCCTTGGAAGGGCGTCCGGCAGTGCACCGAGTTCGGGCCGGCCTGTCCGCAGCCTGACATCCTGAGCAGACTGTACGGCACGAAACTGGAGAACGTCAGCGAGGATTGCCTCTATCTCAACGTGTGGACACCCGCAAACACGAGCGAAGGCCGACTCCCCGTGATGGTCTGGATCCATGGGGGAGGGAACATCTCCGGTGCCGGATCGACGCCCATGTACGACGGGGAGGCCTTGGCCCGCAAGGGCGTCGTGGTGGTGACGCTGAACTATCGGCTGGGCCCGTTCGGGTTTCTCGCCCACCCATGGCTCTCAGCCGAGTCTCCGCTGCACGTCTCGGGCAATTACGGTCTGCTGGACCAGATAGCTGCCCTCAAGTGGGTGCAGAGGAACATCAGGGCCTTTGGGGGGGATCCTGGGTTGGTTACCATCTTCGGGGAGTCTGCAGGAGGCCTGAACGTGTGTTGTCTCATGGCATCCCCCTTGGCCAAGGGCCTCTTCCATCGGGCCATCGCCCAGAGCGGTCACGCCTTCGGCAGGATCCGCCATCTGAGGGAGACTTGGTACGGGCAGGAGCCCATGGAAAGGCAGGGGGAGCGCATCGCTGGGGCATTGGGATCCAAGGGCGTGGCGGATCTCAGGGGCGTCAGCGCCCAGAGGTTGCTGGAGGTCTCCAAACCCACCATCGGTCTCATGCAGGAGCCAGGCAACCGGTTTGGCCCGGTGGTCGACGGATGGGTGATCCCGGATGACATAAGCGCCGTCTTCGCAGCCAAGAGGCAAAACGACGTTCCGCTCCTGGCTGGGTCCAACGGGGACGAGGGCACGATCTTCACCCTGAGGCCCCCTGTGCAGAGCGTCGAGGGCTACCGTATGCTCGTGCGGGCGGTCTACGGAAGGCTGGCCGAGGAGGTCCTGGCCCTATATCCGGTGAGGGAGGCCTCGGAGATCCCGAGGGCCTTGGCCACCATGCTCGGCGATTTGGGCTTTGTGGCTGGGATGAGGGCCTTTGTGCGCGGCATGACAGGGGCCAAGTCCAGGGCCTACCTCTATCACTTCACCATGAGGCCGCCCGGCCCGTTCGGTGATAGATTGGGGGCATTTCACGGGGCGGAGATACCCTTTGTCTTCGACAACCTCAACAAGGGGCTGACACCATCCGACGGGAGGCGTCAGGCCTTGGCGAGGGCCATGAGCAACTCCTGGATCCAGTTCGCCAGGACAGGAGATCCCCACGGGCCTGGTCTTCCGCACTGGCCCCCTTATGACCCGGCAACGGATCGTCACTTGGAGTTCGGAGAGGTCATCCGCGTGGGACAAGGGCTGCGCAAAGAGGCCTGCGATCTCTTCGACAGGATCGTGGAGGATCAACGGAAGAGGAGATAGGAGGCGCACCGCCCTTCGTGGCGAAGGGGACGGGAGATGAGCGAGAAGGGTCGTCGGCGTCAGAAGGCCCACAAGCCCGCAGGCGAGACATCCCCTTGGCCGTCGCCAGAAGATCTCCGACGAGAGAGGCACAAGGCCAGGGAGCTTCGCCAGACCCAGTGGTGGAAGCGCAAGATCGTCCGAGGGGTATGCCATTACTGCAGAAGGACCTTCCCCTCCCGCGACCTCACCATGGATCACCTAGTCCCCCTCGCCCGAGGCGGCAGGAGCACCAGGGGCAATTGTGTGCCTTGTTGCAAGGCGTGCAACACGAAGAAGCGTTCGCTCCTCCCCGTGGAATGGGAAGAATACCTCTGTTCTTTGAGAGGAGAAGGGGTCTGACCCTCCTCTGGCCAGACCCGTCAAACCTGTCTCCGGCCTGGCCCGGAAGATACCAGGGGCCGAGGCCCCCGATGTGGTGCATCCTTCCCCCATCAGGTCACGGGAAGGATCCAGCCGTGCGGATCCGGCCGCTCCCCGTACTGGATCCCCTGGATCTCCTCGTAAAATCGAACGGCCAGGGGGCCGACCCTCCCATCGTTCACCTTGAAGACTTCCCCCTTGTAACAGATCTCGCCCACAGGGGAGATCACCGCGGCTGTCCCCGAGGCGAACATCTCCTTGAGCCTCCCAGACCGGATGCCATCCGCGATCTCATCGATGGAGATCTCGCGCTCCGCGATCGGGAGCCCCCAATCCCTGGCGAGCTGGATCACGGTAGCCCTGGTTATACCCGGCAGGATGCTACCCGTCAGGGGAGGAGTGACCAGCTCCCCGTCCATGAGGAAGAACATGTTGCTCGTTCCGACCTCTTCCGCATACTTGCGGTGCACTGCATCGAGCCAAAGCACCTGGGTGTAACCCTGTCTGTGGGCATCCTCCATGGCAAGGAGGCTCGCCGCGTAATTGCCGGCTGTCTTGGCCTCCCCGACCCCGCCCCGTGCCGCCCGGACGTATCTGTCCTCCACCAGTATCCGAGTGGGATTGAACCCCTCTGGGTAATAGGCCCCCACCGGACCGGTCATGACGTAGAACAGGTACTCGGACGAGATCTTGACCCCCAAGTGCGGTTCGGTGGCTATCATGGTCGGACGTATATATAAGGATGCCCCCTTGGTCCTGGGGACCCATTCATGGTCCAATCCCACCAGCTCCTTCAAGGCCTGAAGCCATGTCTCCAGATCGATGAAGGGCATGCAGAGCCTCTTGGCCGACCGGTTCATCCTCTCGTAGTTGTCCTGAGGACGAAAGAGCTGAACGCCACCGTCCCTGCGCCGATAAGCCTTGAGGCCCTCGAAGACCTGCTGGGCGTAATGCAGCACCAGGGCGGCCGGCTCCAGCGGGATGGGGCGGTACGGTTCTATCCTCGGGTCTTTCCACCCTTGCCCCTCGCGATAATCCATGAGGAACATGTGATCAGAATAATGCATCCCGAACCCGAGCTTGGTCTCGTCCGCTGGCCGAGTCCGTCTCTGGGACGGTCTGGCCTTCCGAATTCGGATCTTCATGCGTTCACCTCACGGTCTGAGTCTGGTTCGCCTTCCATCGACAAATCCCACCAGGCTCGCGGATCATCGCCCCTATTACCCGCCCCAGGCTGGAGAACCTTAGCTGCGGGCTGGGGCGGCAATGGGCAAGCCATGGCCTACTTGTAAGAGGTCCCCCTCAGTTCCTCCACATACCTCTGCGCTGCGAAGGCGGCGGTGGCCCCTTCCCCGCAGGCGGTCACCACCTGTCGAAGCAACTTCCTGCGCGCGTCCCCGCAGGCGAAGAGACCACGGACGGAGGTCATCATGTCCTCGTCCGTCACGATGTACCCCCTCTCATCCATCTCCACCAACCCTCGAAGGAACTGGGTGTTCGGGACAGTCCCTACGAACATGAAGACTCCGGCGCATTGCCTCTCCCATGCCCTTCCTGTCCTGAGGTCGCGCAGGCGAACCCTCTCCACCCCTTGATCCCCTTCTATGGCCTCCACCACGCTGTTCCACAGAAACTCCATCTTCGGGTTGGCGAAGGCTCGCTCTTGGATGACCGGAGATGCCCGGAGCCGATCCCTCCGGTGCACGACGGTAACCCTGCTGGCGTACTTGGTCAGATAGATCCCCTCCTCCACGGCGCTGTCCCCGCCACCCACGACCAAGACCTCCTGGTCCCTGAAGAAAGGGCCGTCGCAGGTGGCACAGTACGAGACCCCCCTCCCCCTGAATTCCTCCTCTCCCGGGACCCCGAGCCGGGCGTAATCCGCCCCCATGGCGATGATCACCGAGAGGGCCCTGTGGACCCCCTGGTCTGTCGCCACCTCGAAAGATCTGGGCTGTGTGTCCAAGGGCCTCAAGGCCGTGGCCTCTTCACGCGAGGTCTTCAACCCGAACCGGGTGGCCTGCTCCTCCATCCTCCGGGATAGCTCCACCCCGGATATGCCCTCGGGAAAGCCTGGGTAGTTGTCCACCCATTCAGTGGTCGCCGCCTGCCCCCCTGCCACGAGCCTCTCGATGAGCAAAGTCCGCATGGCCCCGCGGGCAGCATAGAGCCCCGCAGTCAGGCCCGCGGGCCCTCCCCCCAGGATAAGGATATCCCACTGTGGGTCTTGAGGGGCTTGCGCCATGTGTCCTTCACCCCAACAGGTTCACAGGGCCTTCTTGACCATGGCCTCGATGTTCCCCTTGGGCACAGCGCCTACGACCTGCTCCAGGACCTCACCGTTCTTGAAGACTATGATCGTCGGGATCCCTCGGATCCCGTACTTCCCGGGGGTGACGGGGTTTTCATCCACGTTCAGCTTGGCCACCTTGATGCGCCCCGCATACTGCTGGGCGAGCTCTTCGACCACTGGCCCTACCACACGGCATGGCCCGCACCAGGGGGCCCAGAAGTCCACCAAGGCCGGGATCTCGGATTTCAGGATCTCGGCCTCAAAGGTAGCATCGCTCAAGTGGATCGTGTTTCCCTCTGTAGTCATCGGCCTTCTTCTCCTTCCCTCTTGTGTCTGTTGCGCCCGTTGCCCTTTGGGGGTGATGAAGTCCCTGCTAACACACGGAGGCCGAAGTTGTCAATATGGCTCCGTCACTGCATCCCCCCTCGGGGAATAATCCTCGAAGGTGGCGAAGGGCTGTAGGAAGGCCAGTGTCACCCTTCCCGTAGGCCCGTTTCGCTGTTTTCCCACGATGATCTCAGCCGTCCCCCTCTTGGGGTTGTCTGGATTACGATTGTAGACCTCGTCCCGGTAGATGAACAGGATGACGTCAGCGTCCTGTTCGATGGCCCCAGACTCCCTGAGGTCGGACAACTGGGGCATCTTGTCTCCGCGTTCTTCCACCCGGCGGTTGAGCTGCGACAAGGCGATGACCGGGACGTTCAGTTCCTTGGCCAGGGCCTTGAGGGATCGGGATATCTCGGAGATCTCCTGCTCCCTGCGCTCCACCCCGTGCCTCCCCCTCATGAGCTGCAAGTAATCCAAGATCACAAGCCCGATGTTCTTCTCGGCCTTCAACCTCCTGGCCTTGGCCCTCAGCTCCAGAACAGACAAGTCAGGGGTGTCGTCCACGAAGATGGGGCTCTCGCTCAGGACTCCAGCCGCTGTAGTGAGTTTGGGCCAGTCGGATTCCTTGAGAAAGCCGCGGCGCAGCTTGGATCCGTCCACCTTGGCCTCGGCACAGAGCAGCCTGATGGCGATCTGCTCCTTGGACATCTCCAGAGAGAAGAGGGCCACTGGGATGTCTGCCACCACCGCGGCGTGACGCGCTATGTCGAGGCAGAGGGCCGTCTTCCCCATGCTGGGGCGAGCAGCCACTACGATGAGGTCCGAGGCCTGGAACCCGGCGGTGAGCGTGTCCAGATCCACAAACCCGGAAGGCACCCCAGTGATCAATGCCTTGCGCTCGTACAGTTTTTCGATGGTCTCGAAGCTCGCCTTGACTATGTCCCTCATGGGGAAGAAGGACTTCCGAACTCGATCTTCAGCGATCTGGAAGATCCCGCGCTCCACCTCATCGAGGAAGTCCTCCAGATCGACCTGGTCTCGGTAGCACTCCTCCACTATCTCAGAGCCCTTGCGAATGAGCCTGCGAAGAACCGCTTTTTCCCTGACGATCCTGGCATAGTAAGCTATGTTTGCGGAGCTCGGCACCTGATCTGCCACCAAGGTGAGATACTCCATCCCACCTACTGCCTCCAACTGGTTCCGCGTCCTCAAGACGTGGGAAAGGGTCACGATATCGGGCGGCTCGTTGCGGTCGAAGAGTTCCACCAGGCCTTGAAAGATCATCCGGTGGGACTCCTTGTAGAAGTCATCGGGGTTGAGGATCTCCAAGGCCTTGGGCAGGGCCTCCTTGTCCAGAAGGATCCCCCCCAGCACGGCCATCTCGGCTTCCAGATGGTGGGGAGGGACTTTCGCTGACCTTGGGACACCAGATGCCATGGCCCACCAGTCACTCCTGAATGACCCAGACCTTCACCTCGGTGGTGACTTCCGCGTGAAGCCTGACCGGCACATGAAAGATCCCTAAGCTCTTGATGGGTTCTTGCAGCAAGATCTTCTTGCGATCCACCTCGATCCCTTGCTCTTTCAAGGCTCGTTGGATGTCCATGGATGTGACAGAACCGAAGAGCTTCTCCCCTTCTCCGGCCTTTCGGGAGAGGGTGATGGAGAGAGATCGGATCCTCTCCGACAGCTTCTCCGCATCTGATCGAGCCTTGCTCCTCGCTGCCTCCAGCTCCTTTTTCATCTTCTCCATCTTCTGGATGTTCTGGGGCGTGGCAGGCAGGGCCTTCTTCCTGGGGATAAGGTAGTTGCGGCCGTAGCCGTCCTTGACGTTCAAGATCTCTCCTGCCCGACCCAAGTCGTCGACATCCTCTACCAATATGACCTTCATCTCTCTTCTCCCGTTACGCCTGGGTGGAGGAGTTCCACCGCTTGCGGAAATCGAACCAAAGGTCGAAGAGCCCTATGGCCATCACCGCCAAGAGGACGAAATGCTGCAAGAACACCACGGCATAGAAGACCCCCCGGAGAAAGGGGGGCACACCCTTTCGCTGGAAGAAACTGGCGACTACACTGATACCCTGGAAGAAATGCACTGTCCCCATCAAGATCAGCACGTTCAGCCCGATCCACCTCGCGACCTCCACAGGAAGGAGCAGCAGGCACCCCCCCAGGATCGTGACCCACACCCACGGATACGGCAGGCCCCAGCCGTGAAGGACCTCCGCCCCCGGCCTCTGGATACCGAGGAGGGGAAGCGCCCTGCGCTGGACCAGGAGGGTCCACCAGTAAAGCAACAGGTCCATTGCCACCACCGACCCCGGCACCACCCATGCCATGGCTCGGGCCAATGCCGGGATCCCTTCGCGGATGCGCTCTACGCCCTCCGGTGCGAGCCCCGCCTCTGCGTAAACAACGAGGGCCCTGTGGAGGGTGGCCTCCATGCTCCGCCTCACCAAGGCCCATGGCGCGGCCTCCAACCCCCACGACGCCACGGCCAAGAACAAGATCTGAAAGGCCACTGTGACCGCCAAGGCCCCTCCCATGGCACCCTCGACACTCCTGGCGCGAGAGAAGGCCTCTACGAAGATCACGCCCATCAGAGTCCATTGCACAATCCATATCCACTGCAGGTGCCCCCCAGGAGATAGCAGGTCAGCGACCCCCAGGGCAACACCCGTGGAGAGCAGGCCCGCCTTCTGTCCCAGGAGTCTGTAAACCAGCGCGCTGATGGACGGCGCGAAGGGAAACAGCCCTATGCGTACAGGGAAGGGGGCCGACTGAAGGAGAAAAAAAAAGCGATCATCCCCGCGGTTGCGGCGAAGGCAGCTCTCCCCTGCCAGGGTCGCAGAGGCATATCCCCTTTCTCCGTCATAGACCCGCTCCTTGGCCCCATCGCAGGCTGGGTTCAGAGCGTATGAGTCGTGTACGGCATCAGGGCCAGGTGTCTGGCCCTCTTTATAGCCTGGGTCAAGGCCCTCTGGTGTTTGGCGCAGTTCCCTGTGATGCGACGCGGGATGATCTTGCCTCGCTCCGACGTGAAGAACCTCAAGGTCCTGATGTCCTTGTAGTCGATGGCGAGGGTCTTGTCAGCGCAAAACCTGCATACCTTTCTTCG
Source organism: uncultured Desulfarculaceae bacterium (assembly GCA_964583655.1). Lineage (GTDB taxonomy): Bacteria > Desulfobacterota > Desulfocorpusculales > Desulfocorpusculum > Desulfocorpusculum > CAZOXN01. The sequence continues at coordinate 10,691 of CAZOXN010000031.1, forward strand.
ATGGAAACCCCTTCTTCCCTTCGGTGGTGGCGGCATTGGGCTAAGACCTCCGGAAAAGCATTGGAACTTGGGAAACCCCTGCGGTCCCCTGCCAAAGAGTTATCAGGCAGCATGGGGCCGATTCAGTCGCCAGATCGGGAACCGGAAAGCAGGCATCGAGAAGGATGTCTGCCATCTGGTCCAATGACATCAAGTCTCTGTAGAGAGCCCCGAGTCATTGGCTTGCTCGGGACCCGTGGGCGGACCCTGCGCGACGGGTGCGGCCTCGGCCTGGCTTACGGCCTCCGAGACCTCCTCCTCCCCGTAATGTCTCGCAGCGACCTTGCCCTCTGCTAGGGCCTTGCGAACGGCCTCCAGGTCCACCCTTTCCTCGGTCATCACGGTGAGATACTTCATCACCTTGTCGTCCAGCCGGAGCACGCGTTCCAGTTCCTTGACCACGTCGGGCACCGCGGCATAATCCAAGAACGTGTAACTCCCGCGGGACTGCCTGGCGATATCGTAAGCGAGCTTCTTCCTTCCCCATTGCTCCACTTGAAACACCTCACTGGGGTACTGCCTTATGATTTCTACGGCGCGCTGAGTCAGCTTCTCGATATCTTCGTCAGAAAGGTCAGGGTGACTGATGAAGACAGTCTCGTAACGTCTCATGAATCTCCTCCTCTCGGTCTAAGGCCCTGGTACGAAGATCAGGGCGAGGAGCTGCCATGGGTCAGGCAGTTCGGAACTATTTTTTACCATAACCTTTGCCTCAAAGCAATGGTCCACGTAGCCCTCAGCAATCCGTCAGTTTCATGTCGAAGGAGTAGGACAGCCCCCGTGTCCCTTGGCTTCCGCACTTCCTCGGTGACCCTTTCCCTCCCCACCGCGGGAGAGGCGGGGGGAC
>CAZOXN010000032.1:0-11524 GCA_964583655.1 uncultured Desulfarculaceae bacterium
TTCCCCCGGGTGCAGGGTCTGCTCCACCTCGTGGCTTGGCACGAACTGGGCGGAGGTAATCGTCTTTCGGCAAGCGATGGAGGGCGGTGGCGTTTCCCGGGGCGAATTGACGGGACTCCAAGCGAGGATAGATGACGCCACCAACCGCGACAGACTGCGTCTTTCGTCCTCCAGGGGCTGGCCGGGATCAAGACGCGGTCGATTTGTGACCCTGTGGCCAAGACCGTGCCGTACCTGGTCCTTCATCGTTGTCAGCACTCCTCTTCGACCTTCCCGACGGCAGGGGAGAAAAGCTGGCGCGGGTCCGACCGCGGGTCTCGATGCAGAGGGTTATAGGATCGCCAACAAGGGGGGCCACAAGGCAAGCGCGCCACGCGCCGAATGTCCGGATCTCGGACGTCTTTGTCCAGGTGTCGCCCTGGGGATAGGGAGCAGCTTGGATCTCCATGGCGGAGAGTGGTATACGAGGGCTTGAGGCATGGTCAGGAGGTGACGATGGCCGGTCAGATCTTGGAAGAACTGCGCCCCCTTTTCGAACCAGAATCCATAGCCATCATAGGGGCGTCCAGCTCGCCGAACAAGTGGGGGAATTGGATGGTCTCCAGGCCCATCCTCTCCGGGTACCGCGGGCGGATCTATCCAGTCAACCCGAGGGAGTCCTCCATCCTTGGATTGAAGGCCTACCCCAAGTTGACCATGATCCCCGATCCTGTGGAATTGGCCATCATCACCATTCCAGCGCCCCACGTGCCAGCGGCCATGGAGGAGTGCGTGGAGAAGGGGATCAAGGTGGCCATAATAATCTCCGCCGGGTTCGCGGAGACAGGGGCAGGAGGAAAGGCCCTCCAGGACCGGGTGTGCGAGATCGGAAGACGGGGAGGCATCCGCATCATGGGACCCAACGTGATGGGGATGTGGAGCTCTCCCTCTAGATTCAACACCGCGTTTCGATTCACCCCGCCCTCTGGGCATATCTCGTTCGTCTCCCAGAGCGGCACCATGGGGGCCTATCTCCTGGAAGTCGCCTGTGCCAAAGGCTACGGGTTCAACAAGTTCATCAGCGTTGGCAATCAAGCCGACTTGGATGTGGTAGATTACCTGGCCTACCTGGGGCAAGATCCTGAGACGCGGGTGATCGTGATGTATCTGGAGGGGATCAAGGACGGTAGACGTTTTGCCCGGACTGCCAGAGGTGTGACCCGGTCGAAGCCCATTATCGTGCACAAGGCAGGCTTCACGGAATACGGGGCAAGGGCAACCTTGTCGCACACCGCCTCGATGGCTGGATCCGACGAGATCTTCGATTCGGTCTCGAGACAGGCCGGGCTTATCAGGACCTACGACGTCAGCCATGCCTTCGACCTTGCCGAAGCCTTGGTGAAACAGCCACTCCCCCCTGGTAATCGCGTGGGGATAATAGCGGGGGGGGGAGGGTACTGCGTGGTCACCACCGATGCCTGTGGCAGCCTCGGCCTGGAGGTCCCTGAACTCCCACAAGACGCAGTGGCCAAGATTCAGGGACTGCTCTTGCCGCATGCCCCGCCCCCCAGGAATCCCATCGACCTGGCCGCGGATCCAAGGCCTGTCACCTTGGCCCGGATCGCGGAGGTGGTGGCCCAGCAGGAGTGCATAGACGGTGTGATAACCATGGCCCCTGTCTCCATTGCAGGGCAATCGCCCGACCGGGTGAGAGACCTGATCACCTCAGCCGAGATCCTGGCCGATATTCCGGTGCGATACGGCAAACCGCTCCTGGCCACAAGCCTCAGGACGCACATGCATGGGGTGGCCTACGACATCATGCGGGAGAGAAACATCCCCTTTTTCGAGTTCCCGGAGGAATGCGCACGGGCCATGTTCGGCCTCGTAAGATATAGCGATATCAAGGGTCGATCAGCATGATCGGGCACGACGACCGTCAGTGGGACGCCTTGACTGGACTCGACCCGTGGCAACAGGCAACGAGAGGCCATTCACCCTTTGGAGGCTTCAGCTGTATGATGTCCACAGACCCGGTGCTCGGGGCCGTGTGAGCTGCCATGAACCGCTTGGAGAACACAAATGGAGTGCGTCTTGTTAGGCTCTGGCGGGATGATGCCCATGCCCTCTCGATATCTCACATCCGTCGTGGTTCGACACGAGGGAGGGCTCTACATGTTCGATGCAGGGGAAGGGGCCCAGATCGTCTTGAAGAGGTCGAAGCTCGGTATCAAGGGCCTGAGGGTCATCGCCATCAGTCACCTCCATGGAGATCACTGCTTGGGCGTCCCCGGGCTATTGATGATGCGGGCCCAAGTGCCGGAGCCCGGGCCACTGACCATCCTCGGCCCCCCGGGCATCGAGAGGTTTCTCACACACACTCGCGAGGCACTCGGATACTTCATCAATTTCCCGATCTCCTTTGTGGAATGGGGCGAATCCCGAGGGGAAGTCGCCTACGAGGACGAAGTGGTGCGAATCATTTGGGCCCCTCTGGCCCACACCGTCTTGTGCCTGGGCTACAGGCTGGAGGAGCACCCGCGTCCGGGCAAGTTCAGGCCCGGCGCAGCGCTGGCCCTCGGGATCCCCAAAGGTCCTCTTTGGGGAAGACTCCAAGCCGGACAGGACGTGACCATGGAGGATGGCACCATCATCTCCCCCACCCAGGTCCTCGGTCCCTCCAGGCCAGGCCGCTCGATTTGCTACGCGGTGGACACCCGCCCCACCAAGTCTCTCTATCGAATATGCAAAGGGGCCGATCTGGGCTTCCTGGATGGCATGTTCCTCCCCGAGCACGACGAAGAGGCCGTTGCCAAGGGACACATGACGGTAGACGACGCAGCACGCGTGGCATCCCGAGCAGGCCTCTGCCGCGCCATCCTTGTGCACATCAGCCCTCGTTACGACAACGAAGGGGACATGAAGCTCCTGGCCGAGGCGGCCTCGCGAAGGTTCCATCGGGCTGAGATGGGGATCGACCTCGGCGTCTATCCCGTCCCATACCCGGACCAGGACTCATCGAGTTGAACTCACGGCAGGGTCTCACTGGATGCGCGACCCGCCCCTCGGGGGGCCGCTTTCCAGGATCATCCCACTCGAGCGACCCTCACCCCTCCTCCTTCCTTCCCAGACCAGTTCTCGGGCCGAAGCTCCCTGACCCTCTTGCCCGCCTGCCACATCTCTGAACGGGCCATCTCGGCGAGCTCTCGGTTGAGCTCCTTTCTGTAGTCCGGCCTGGAGTTCCTCTCCAGGACCATGGCTGCCTCGGTCCCGTCCCTCACGCTTTCATACAGGGCGGCGAAGAGCGGTGCCACGGCATCGCGAAACCTCCCCTTCCAGTCCAGGGCGCCCCTTTGGGCAGTGGCGCTGCAGTTCGCATACATCCAGTCCATGCCGTTTTCGGCCACCAGTCTTATGAGGCTCTGAGTCAGCTCCTCCACCGTCTCATTGAAGGCCTCGCTGGGGCTGTGCCCGTTCTTCCTGAGCTCATGGTACTGGGCCTCCATGATGCCGGCCAAGGCCCCCATCAGGACCCCCCTTTCCCCCACGAGATCGCTGTAGACCTCCTTCTCGAAGGTCGTGGGAAACAGATATCCTGAACCGATGGCAACGCCCAGGGCGATGGCCCTCTCCTTCGCCTTCCCGGTGAAGTCCTGGTACACGGCGTAGCTGCTGTTGATGCCGCTTCCGGTGAGGAAGTTCCTCCTCACCGACAAGCCTGACCCCTTCGGTGCAACCAGGACCACATCCACGTCCTCGGGCGGGACCACACCGGTCTGCTCCCTGTAGGTCACGGCAAACCCGTGGGAGAAGTACAGGACTTTGCCCCGGTGGAGATGCCCCCTCAACCACGGCCAGAAGAGTTTTTGCCCCGCGTCCGAAAGCAAATACTGGATCACGCTCCCCCTGGCCGCCGCCTCCTCGAGCGGGAACAACGTCTCTCCAGGCACCCAGCCGTCCTTCACCGCCTTCTCCCAGGACGCAGAGGCAGGCCTCTGCCCCACGATCACCCTGATACCGTTGTCCCGCATGTTGAGACCCTGTCCTTGCCCCTGGACCCCATAGCCAAGCACCGCAACCACTTCCTCCTTCAAGACCTCTCTGGCCCTGGAGATGGGGAACTCCTCCCTGGTGATCACTTCCTCCCAAACCCCTCCGAAATCCATCATCGCCATGAAAATCTCCTCCTTCATCTGACATGTACGGGCCCAACCTCAGCCCACGATCTCGCCTCCCTCCAAGGTAGTGGGACGGCGAAGCCCACCCCTCGCCCCCCTTTGTTTCCGCCTGGTCTCCTTCACCTCGTTGGCGAAACGGGCCCCATTTTGGAGCCTCCCTTTTCCCCTGGAGAGCCCCACCTGCCCGGTCCTGGCGATCTCCATGATGCCCATGGGCCTCAGGAGCTCCAAGATCGCCCCTATCTTCTCCTGGTCCCCTGTGACCTCCAGGGTGATGGTCTCCTTGCTGACGTCCACCACCTTTGCCCTGAAGATCTCTCCAATCCGCATGACCTCCCCCCGCTCCCGGTCCAAAGCCCTGACCTTGATGAGGACCATCTCCCTGGTGACGAACTCATCGCTCCCAAGGGGGAAATGGACCACCCGGATCACGTCGATCAGTTTCCGGAGCTGTTTCACCACCTGCTCCATGATCCCCTCGTCTCCGCTGGTGGTGCAGGTGATCCTCGACATGGTAGGATCCATGGTCTCTCCCACCGAGAGGCTGTCTATGTTATAGCCCCTGGCACTGAACATGGCTGCGACCCTCGCCAAGACCCCGGGCCTGTTTTCCACCAAGATGGAAATCAAGTGCCTCGTCTTCCGCTGTTCCTCCCCCATTGTTAGACCTTGTCCTCCCCATCCGTGCCGGCTTCTAAGCCGGCAATGTCATGGGCACCGCCCTCTTGCCCCTGTCCTTGGGCCTCTCCAGGAGCATGCTCTCGATCCCCTGACCCGCCGGGACCATGGGGAACACCCCCTCCTCCGGATCCACATGGAAATCGATGAGAACAGGCCCCGGCACGGCCAGCGCCTCTCGAAGGCATGGCACCACCTCCTTGGGTTGCGTCGCCCTGAGCCCCACTGCCCCATACGCCTGTGCCAGCTTCACGAAGTCGGGCTGGACCCCCAGCACCGTCTCGCGATACCTCCCTTCGAAGAACAACTCCTGCCACTGCTTCACCATGCCGAGGGCCCGGTTGTTGAGGATGGCCACCTTGACCGCGAGCCCGTATTGCACGGCGGTGGCCAGTTCCTGGATGTTCATCTGTATGCTCCCGTCGCCGGCTATATCGAAGACGACCTTGCCGGGAAAGGCGACCTGAGCGCCTATGGCAGCAGGGAGCCCGTATCCCATGGCCCCCAACCCTCCGGACGAAAGCAAGGTCCTCGGGCGACGAAACCTGAAGTACTGGGCCGTCCACATCTGGTTCTGCCCCACCTCAGTGGCAACTATGGCGTCGCCCGCTGTGAGCCTGTAGATCTCCTCGATGACCTGCTGGGGCTTGATGACCCCGTCAGAGGGCTCGTATCGGAGGGGGTGCTCTCGACCGTATCCATCGATCTCCCTCAGCCACGACTCGCGACCCTTGATGCGATCGTGAGAGACCCCCCCCATCTCCTTGAGCATCTGCCGCAGCACGGTCCTGGCATCCCCCACGATGGGGATGTCCACATGGATGCCTTTGCTGATGGAGCACGGATCGATGTCCACATGTATGATCCTGGCCTGGGGCGCGAAGGCCTCTATGGCCCCAGTGGCCCTGTCGTCGAAACGGCAGCCGATGGCCACGAGGAGATCCGATCTGTGCACGGCCATATTGGCCTTGTACGTCCCGTGCATCCCCAGCATACCCAGAAAAAGCGGGTGATCTGGGGGAAACCCTCCCAAACCCAGGAGCGTGAGGGTAACTGGCACCTGCGCGGAGACGGCCAATGAGAGAAGCTCCTCATGGGCCCCGGAATGGATGATCCCCCCGCCAGCATAGATGACCGGCCTCTTGGCCTTGACGATCTCCCCAACGGCCTTCTTGACCTGGAGGGGATGTCCTGTGAGGTGCGGGGCATAGCTCCGCAGTCTCACCTCGTTGGTGGGCTCGGTTCGCCATTCTCCCGTCATCACGTCCTTCGGAAGGTCGATGAGGACCGGGCCTGGCCGGCCCGCAGTAGCTATCCAGAAAGCCTCTCTAACGATCCCGGCGAGATCCGCGGTCCGCCTGACCAAGTAGTTGTGCTTGCTGCAGGTCCTGGTGATCCCAACGATGTCCACCTCCTGAAACGCGTCGTTGCCGAGTTGATGGGTCGCCACCTGACCCGTGAATGCCACCACAGGGATCGAGTCCATATGAGCGGATGCAAGACCGGTCACCAGGTTGGTGGCCCCCGGTCCTGAAGTAACCAGACACACCCCTGGCCTGCCAGTGGCCCTGGCATATCCGTCCGCTGCGTGGATGGCCGCCTGTTCGTGCCGGACCAGGATGTGCCTCATCTGGGGATACTTGGGCAGATCATCATAGATGTGAATGATCGCACCCCCGGGATACCCGAAGATGACTTCCACGCCCTCCTGGACAAGGGACTCCAGGAGGATCCTCGAACCTGTCAAGCGACCCACTTCCATCCCCCCTTTTTCAAGACGCCCAGCAGACCGCCATTCTCTATGAGATCCAGCATGAATGGCGGGACCGGTTTGAAACTATAGCTCTCCCCGATGGTGAGATCCTCGATCCAACCATCGGCCAGGCTCACCCTCAGCCGGTCGCCATGTTGGATGGCACTCGATGCCTCAGGGCTTTCCACGGCGGGCAGGCCCAAGTTGAAGGCATTGCGGTAGAAGATCCTAGCGAAGCTGGCAGAGACGATGACGGATATACCGATGGCCTTGATGACCGCTGGTGCGTGTTCCCGAGAGGACCCGCAACCGAAATTCCACCCACCCACCACGATGTCCCCCTCGGAGACCTTCCTGGCGAACCCGGGCGAAAGGTCCTCCAGGCAATGCCCTGCCAAGAGCTTCATGTCGCTGGTGGTGAGATACCTGGCGGGGATTATGGCATCGGTGTCCACATGATCACCGAACTTCCATGCCTTGCCCTCGTAGATCACGTCATCTCCCCCTTTCCCATCCTCGCCACAACTGGCAGCCATTGTCTCGGGAGGGACTTCGAACCGTACCGATCATCGGCCCCCCTCCCATCATGGCCTAGGGGACCACGTTCACAGGACCTCATCTGGGTGAACGATGCGCCCAGCCACGGCCGTAGCCGCTGCCACTGCCGGATTGGCCAAGTAGACCTCGCTCGAAGGGTGCCCCATCCTCCCCACGAAATTCCTGTTGGTGGTGGACAGACAACGCTCTCCGCGAGCCAGTATCCCCAGGTGCCCTCCGAGACAGGGACCGCAGGAGGGCGGGCAAACCACCCCTCCCGCCTCCACGAAGTCCTCCAGGATCCCCTCCCGGAGCGCCTCCAGGTAGACCCTGCGCGTGGCCGGGATCACCACCAACCGAGTCCGCGGGGAGACCCTCCTGCCTCGAATCACCTCGGCAGCGAGTCGCAAGTCTTCCAGCCTACCATTGGTACATGAGCCAATCACCACCTGGTCCATGGGCGCGGCATCCGTCTCTCGGACGCTCTGGACGTTGGCCGGGGAGTGGGGAAGGGCAACCAAGGGCTCCAACCGGGAGACATCGCAACGGCGCACCCCGAGGTATCTCGCATCCGGGTCACTCTTGGGCACCTGCCAACCCCTCGGAAGCGCCTCCCCGAGAAACGCAAGGGTGACATCATCCACCTCCACGATCCCAGCCTTGGCTCCTGCCTCTATGGCCATGTTGGCCATGGTGAACCGCCCGTCCATGGAGAGGGATCGAACACCCTGCCCGCAAAACTCCAACACCTGGTAGTTGGCCCCGTCGGTCCCGAGATCGCCGATGGCCCACAGGATCAAGTCCTTGGCGGTCACCCAAGGCTTGAAGTCACCTTCATAGATCACCTTCACGCTCTCTGGAACCCTGAGCCATGTCTTTCCGGTCATCCATGCCGCGGCCACGTCGGTGCTCCCGACCCCAGTAGCAAAGGCCCCCAAGGCACCGTAGGTACACGTGTGGCTGTCGGCGCCGATAACCAGTTGCCCGGGAATGATCAGCCCTTCCTCAGGGAGCAGGGCGTGCGCGATCCCGTCGGACTCGAAATACAGGGGGATCTCTTGCTCCAGGGCAAAGGCGCGGCTCTGTCGCACCTGCTCCGCAGACGCGATGTCCTTGTTGGGGGTGAAGTGGTCCATCACCAGGACTATGCGATCCGGGTGAAGGACCTTCGTCCCCCCGGCCTCCCGAAACGCTTCGATGGCCACCGGGGCCGTGATGTCGTTGGCCAAGGTCATGTCAACCTCGGCCAGGACGAACTCCCCCGGCGTCACGGAATCCCGTCCGGCATGCTGTGCCAGGATCTTCTCGGCTATGGTCATGGGCATATTCCGTTTCCTTTCCGCGACCCGCAGCTCCCATTCCCCGGGCCCCCGCCATGCCTTCACTCTCCGCAGCGTCTCCCGCGCGACCGCCTCTGTGCGCTGTCTCAGCTGCCCAGTTGGGACTCTGGCTCTTACACCCCTCTACATCTCCTCCTTGACCTGGATAGGATAGCGCTTCCTGTACTCCAGCCGGTTCAGGGCGTTCACATATGCCTTGGCGCTGTCCATGATGATATCTGGATGCGTCCCCTGGCCGACCACCTCATGGCCGTTGGCCTGCAATCGAACCGTCACCTCGCCCTGTGCGTCGGATCCCCCGGTTATGGCATTGATCGCAAATCGTTTGAGTTGGGCATTGCTCCCCGCGATCTTGTCTATGGTTCGGAAGGCGGCGTCCACGGGTCCGATCCCTATTCCCGCGTCCCCTCTTACCTCTCCATCTATCTCCAGCTTGACGCTGGCGGTCGGGATCGTGACGCTCCCGCTGTTCACGTTGAGATAGACTAGCTTGAACCTCTCCGGCACCCGGAAGACCTCGTCCTCCACGATGGCCTCCAGGTCCTCGTCATAAACGTCCTTGTTCTTGTCCGCCAGGGCCTTGAAGCGATCGAATACTCGATTCAGATCCTCTTCCCTCAAGTCATATCCAAGCACCTTGAGCCGATCCTTCAAGGCATGACGGCCGGAATGCTTGCCCAGCACGAGGGCGGTCCTGCCCCATCCCACCGACTCCGGGGTCATGATCTCATAGGTGCTCTTGTCCTTAAGGATACCGTCCTGGTGTATCCCGGACTCATGGGAGAACGCGTTTGCGCCGACCACAGCCTTGTTTGGCTGAACCGGGATACCAGTGATCCTGGATATCATCCGACTGGTGGGATAGATGAGTTCCGTTCGAATACGGGTGTCGACCCCGAAATGATCCTTTCTCGTCCTCAGGGCCATGACGATCTCCTCCAGGGAGGCGTTGCCGGCCCTCTCCCCTATCCCGTTGACAGTGCACTCTACCTGCCTGGCGCCGGCCTTGATGGCCGCCAGCGAATTGGCAACGGAAAGGCCCAGGTCGTCGTGGCAGTGCACGCTGATGATAGCCTTCTGGATGTTGGGCACACCGTCGCGGATCCGACGGATCAGGCCCCCAAACTCCTCCGGCGCCGCATACCCCACCGTGTCCGGTATGTTCACGATAGTTGCCCCGGCCTCGATGACCGCCTCCAAGAGTTCCAAGAGAAAGAGTGGGTCGGTCCTCGATGCGTCCATGGGAGAAAACTCCACATCCTCGATGTAACTCTTGGCATGCCGGACCATCTCCACCGCGAGCTCCAGCGTCTCTTCGCGGCTCTTCCGCAACTGATACTTGAGGTGGATGTCGGAGGAGGAAAGGAAGACATGGAGGCCCGGATGCCTGGCGTGGCGCACCGCCTCCCATGCCCGGTCGATGTCCCCTTCATTGCAACGGGCCAGGGCAACCACCTTGGATAGCTCGATCCTTTCGGCGATCCTTCGGACAGCCTCGAAGTCCCCTTCTGAGGCGATGGGAAAACCCGCCTCGATGGAGTCAACCCCCAATCTCTCCAGCTGTGCCGCCACCATCAGCTTCTCCTTCACGTTCATGGTGGCTCCCGGGGATTGCTCTCCATCCCTCAAGGTCGTATCGAAGATCCTTACATGATCCTCCATTTCCGACTCACCTCCTGCACATGATCATCCGATGCCAGGACGCACCGCCCAAACGGACTGCTCGTTGTCAGTAATCCGTCGCGTGAACCCCCAAAGCGCCCTCTTCCTCCGGGTGTTTCAACGGACGACCCACGAAGGGCTACTGACCCGGATGGGCAGAGGTGGCGTATTTGGCTACCAAGTCCCCCACCTCCGAAGTCGTGTGGCCCATCTCCCCAGCCCCCATTCCTCGAAGGTCCGTGGAGATCACCCGGCGGATACCTTTCATCACAAGGTCCCCACCCGAGCGCTCTCCCAACTCTCGAAGCATCATCGCCCCCGCGTTTATCGCGGCCAGGGGATTTATGATGTTTTTCCCGGCGTATTTCGGAGATGACCCATGGATCGGCTCGAACATGGAGACCCTTCCCGGATGGATATTGCCCGAAGCCGCAATACCCATGCCCCCCTGGATGATGGCCCCAAGGTCTGTAATGATATCCCCGAACATGTTGTCCGTGACGATCACGTCGAAAGACTCCGGGTTCTTCACCATCCACATGCAGACCGCATCCACGTGCGCATAGTCGGTCTCCACATCTGGATATTCCTTGGAGACATCGTTGAACGCCCGGTCCCATAGGCCCGACGTATGGGTAAGCACGTTCCTTTTCCCGCAGAGGGTCAGTCTCCTCTTCTTGTTGCGTTGACGGCACAGTTCGAAGGCGTAGCGGAGACAGCGTTCCACCCCCCGCCGAGTCTGGACCGATTCCTGGATGGCCACCTCATGCGGGGTCCCCTTTCCCATGACCCCTCCTGCCCCGATGTACAGCCCTTCTGTGTTCTCCCGCACCACCACGAAGTCGATATCCTCAGGTCCCTTGCCCTTGAGCGGCGTCTCCACTCCAGGCAGGAGCTCCACTGGTCTCAGGTTGATGTACAGGTCGAGTTCGAACCGAATCCTGAGGAGGACCTCCCTCTCCAGGAGCCCTGGCTCCACCTCCGGATGCCCTATGGCCCCCAAGTAGATGGCGTTCATATCGGCCATTTCCCGAAGGGCTGAATCCGGAAGGGTCTCCCCAGTGCGCAGGTAGTGCTCTCCGCCAAACGGGTAAGTGACCGTATGCAAGACAAACCCCTCTGCCTGGGATGCCGTCTCGAGCACCTTGAGTCCCTCACGAATCACCTCCGGCCCCACCCCGTCTCCCGGGATCACCCCGATGGAATAAGACTTCCCCATTCTCGCTCCAGCCTTTCCTGATCTCCGTTCACTCGAGGGGGGAAGAGGAGACGTCCTCTTCCCCAAATGAAAAAGGCCGCCTGGTTGCCCAGCGGCCTCTCCAAAAGAAAAAGGCCGTGGGCTCCTTTTCCCGCCCACGGCCCGCGTCGTCTATGTCATCATATCACGCGCCAGGCAG
>CAZOXN010000033.1:0-11512 GCA_964583655.1 uncultured Desulfarculaceae bacterium
CCGATAGAGAGGTAAGGCCTCATCTGCCCAAGGGGGAGAGGGCGGAGGTCCTCCTGGATCTCATGAGGGCCTCCCAGCGCCTGTTGAGGTCGCCAGCTTTCTTGGCCATGATGCCTCAAGGGAACCCGAGTCCCCCCAACTCCATCTGGCCCTGGGGGCAGGGTAAGGCCCCGAGCATGGAGCCCATCACCCGCCGCTGGGGGATCCGGGGGGCCATCATCACGGCAGTGGATTTGCTCAAGGGCTTGGGGATATACGCTGGCCTGGAGGTAGTGGAGGTGCCAGGTGCCACCGGGTACTACGACACCGACTACGAGGCAAAGGGCCGTTGCGCCCTCGAGACCCTGGAGCAGGAGTTCGATTTCGTGCTCGTGCATGTGGAGGCCCCGGACGAGGCCGGACATCAGGGGGATTTGGCAGAGAAGATCAGGGCTATTGAATCCTTTGACAAGTATGTCGTCGGGGTGGTCCTCGATGGAATCAGGCGTTGGAGGGATTGGTCCGTGCTGGTCCTCCCGGATCATGCCACCCCCATATCGGTCAAGACCCATACAGAAGAACCGGTCCCGTTTGCGGTCCTTTCCTCTCGAGACAATCCGGGGGGAGGGATGAGCTTCAGCGAGGAAGATGCAACACGTCGCGGGATTTGTGTCGAGGATGGTCGTGACCTCTTGGGCCGGTTCGTGTTCTCTCGCACACACCGTGATACTCCTGCGGGGGGCACGGACCTCAAGAGGTAAGGGCTCCATCGCCTCGGTCGCTGCAGCGGGGGACAGGCAGGCTCATGTTGAGCGAGGTGGGGAGGATCTTCGGGGATATGTCGAAGTTGGTCAGGAGCCGCTACCGCGTGATTTACGGGGATACGGACGCAATGGGTGTGGCGTACTACTCCAACTACCTTCGCTGGTTCGAGATGGGGCGCAATGAGTGGCTGCGCTCCGTGGGGGTCACTTACGCGGAGATCGAGCGCAACGGGACCTACGCCCCGGTGTCAGAGGTATATTGTCACTACCTCCATCCAATCAGGTACGACGACTGGATACTGATAGATACCGATGTTGAATACTTGCGCCGGGCGAGCATAAAATTCGGGTATAGGATCCTGCGGGAGGAGAGCGGAGAGGAGGCGGCGCGGGGCTATACCATACATGCCTTTGTGGACGGCAATGGCAGGATTGTGCGGGCGCCTCAGATCCTCTTGGATGCCCTCAGATCCGCGGGTGACGAATGAGCCATCGGGCAGCCGCTGGAGAGGCAGCGCTGGGCGGATTGACACAATGCTTCAATCCAGATAGAATAACTGTTGAAGTCAAGGCCTTAAACAGGCGGTTTGCTGCAGCCTGGATCATAGGGAGAGGCAGCGCAATCGTGTCCCTGTTTTTCTGTCGCGGGGTGGAGCAGTTCGGTAGCTCGTCGGGCTCATAACCCGAAGGTCAGTGGTTCAAATCCACTCCCCGCTACCACAGCAAGGTCAAGGGGTTAGGACAAATGGCCTAACCCCTTTTCTTATTCTGAACGCCTAGGGCAGCTGCGGGTCAGGCCATGGGGAGACGGCGGTCTTCCTCGGCTAGGGTAAAGTTTACATAATATATCTTATCGGACTCAAAAGGAGGGGTTTCAGTTGGCCTGCCACAGTCAACAGGCCATGGGCACTGACCCCTCCCCTAGGCCCCACCCACTCCGAAGCGCCAGGACACGGCCCGTTCCTCCAAGATCTGGTCATCTCAAATCGAAGAGATCCACTGTCTCGAATCGGTTGACATCCACCAGCCCCAGGTCCGTGAGTTTCAGGTCTGGGATCACTGGTAGGGCGAGGAAGGAGAGTACCATAAAAGGGTCTTCAAGGGTGCAGCCGAGTTGCATCGCCGCCTCTCTTACCTTCCGATGCCTACTTGCGAGCCTGTGAAGAGGCCAAGGTGAGATGAGCCCGGCGATGGGCAAAGGGAGTTTTTCCTTCACCCTCCGGTCCTCCACGACCACGAGCCCACCCTGGAGTCTCGCGACGGTTTGAATGGCCTCCAGGAGGTCACCATCCTCCACCCCTACTGCCACCACGTTGTGGGAATCGTGGGCCACGGAGGAGGCCAAGGCCCCGCTCTTGAGCCCGAACCCCCTGACGAACCCCACCCCAACCCCCCCTGTGCAACCGTGTCTTTCCGCCACGACAAGCTTCAGAAGGTCTTGTGACGGATCAGATACCACCACCCCATCCTGGACCTTGGGCCTGAGCCTGGACTCCCTGGTCACGATTTGGCCGGGCACCAACTCTATCACCCGCATGAGATCCCCGCGCGGCTCAACGCGCAGGCTATCGAGTGTCAGGCGGCCCATGGAGAAGGAGTCGGCGCCTCGCTTGGTGGCCTCGCCCCAAGGGCCCCCTGCCCTGCCCCTCTCCCAGATGAGCCGCCCTCCGAAGAAGGTCATCTCCACCCGAGGAGGCTTGAGCTCGCTCAATACCACGGCATCAGCCCAGTACCCAGGCCCGATGGCGCCCAAGTCGCGGAGGCCGAAGTACTCCGACGGGTTGATGGTGACCATCTGTATGGCCAGCACAGGATCGAGACCCAATGCCGAGGCCTTCTCGATGGCAGCGTCGAGATGTCCTCGCTCCAAGAGGTCTTCCGGGCTTCGGTCGTCTGTGACCAGGAGACAACGGCGGGCGGTTCGTTCATTCACCAAGGGCATGAGGTCCTGGAGGTTTCTAGCACTGCTCCCCTCTCGGATCATGATCCACATCCCGCGCTCGAGCTTCTCCCTGGCCTCTGCGAGGCTTGTACACTCGTGATCAGAACGGATGCCGCAGGAGATGTACGCGTTGAGACGCTCCCCCCCTAGGCCAGGGGCGTGGCCGTCCACCAGACGTCCCTGAAACGCCCGCACCTTTTCGAGGACGGCAGGATCCCCCTCTATCAATCCTGGGAAGTTCATCACCTCCCCGAGCCCCAGCACCCATTTCTCCTGGGCCACGAGCGAGAGATCCTGGGCCGTGAGGCAGGCCCCTGATGTCTCCAGGTGGGTGGCGGGCACGCAAGAGGGAAGCATGAAACGGAAACGAATTGGGACATCCCTTGAAGCTCGAACGAGATACCGTATCCCCTCCATTCCCAGCACATTGGCGATCTCGTGTGGGTCGGCCACCACGGCTGTAGTGCCACGTGGGATCACCGCCCTGGCGAACTCCCGCGGGGTGAGCATGGTCGATTCGAGGTGGCAGTGGCCGTCTATGAAACCGGGCGCGAGGTACATCCCATCCAGCTGAATGACCCTCTTTGCCTTGTACGCGCCCCATCCCACGAACCTCCCCCGATAGATACCTATGTCGGCCCTTTGGACCGAGCCGCTGAACACGTTGATCAACCGAGCCCCCTTCAATAGCACATCCACCGGCCTATCTCCCCTAGCCGCCTCCAGCCAAGCCTTGTCCATAGTAGCCCCCTCCTCCCGAGGATCCATGGTCAACCTACCACCATTTGGCAAGGCGCGAAAGTGTCTCAGGCCCCTTGACTGATTTCTTGAATACAACGAGGGCCTTTCTGTATAATCCACGCGGGCCGTTTCGAGTTACCCGCTGTTCGAACTCAGACACCTCTCTGTCCCAGTTCGGAGTTGCCGTTCCCGCTGCCGCGTTGCGGATTCTCGACAAGGGCGTGATCAGGTTCTTGGCGCTTGTCTTGTCCCGAGGTGTGTGATGAGACCTGGAAGATCTTCGGAGTGGGCCTCCAAGGCGACGGGGGACTGGCCATGATGGAGCATATGGAAGAACAGCTGAGAGGGTTTCCCCTCTTCAAGGCCTTTGCCCAGGAAAGGCTCCGGGAGTTGATCGGAAGGAGTCAAGTGAGGGCCTTCGCCCCTGGGGAGGTGATAATAGAGTTCGGTCAGCCAGGCAGGTTCCTGGGCGTGATGCTCAGCGGGAGGGCAGAGGCCCTTGTGGCCGACAAGACGGGTGAGAGGGAGAGGATCGGGTTGCTGGAAAGGGGGGATTTCCTGGGAGAGATGTCATTGCTCACCGGGGAGCCTACCAGCGCTGACGTGGTGGCCCTGGAGAATTGCGAGATCCTGTTGATCCCGCAGGAGATCTTCTCCACCTTTGTGGCAGTCAATCCAGAGGCGGTGAGGATACTGGCCAAGACCTTGACCGAGAGATTGCGACGCCGGGAACAGGACGAGGCGGCGCGGGAAAGGCTTCGACAGGCGTGGAGAAGCGTCCCTGACCCCTATGGACTGTCGCTGCTTACCACTATCCCGATGAAGATACTCGTCATCAATTGCGGGAGCTCCTCCCTGAAGTACAGCTACTTCCATACCACCCGTGACACAGACACCTTGGAAGGCGTGGTCGAGAGGATTGGTCTAGAGGCCCCACGGATCGTCCACTCTTCCAGGGAGGGGAAGATATTCCACGATCTCGGTCCCATGGACCATGCTGGGGCGCTCCAGACCGTCCTGGCCCATCTCACCGATCCCAACACCGGAGCCCTCAGAGACCTGAACGAACTGACCGCTGTGGGCCATAGGGTGGTCCACGGTGGACATAGGTACCACGGGGCCACCATCATCGACGAGGAGGTGATGAGGCACATCGAGGAGAACTCGGTCTTGGCTCCCCTGCATAACCCCTTGAACCTGATGGCCATAAGGGAGAGCAGGAGGCTCATGCCCAATGTCCCCCAGGTCGCGGTCTTTGACACGGCCTTCCATCAGAAGATGCCCCTGCAGGCCTGTTTGTACGGGCTGCCCTACGAGCTCTATGAGGAGGAAGGCATACGGAAGTACGGTTTTCATGGGATCTCGCACCAATATGTAGCCCTGAAGGCAGCCTCGCACCTTCGACGCGATTTCAGGGAGATGAGGATCATCACCTGCCACCTGGGTAACGGGGCCTCGGTGTGCGCCATCGATCATGGACGCTCGGTGGACACTAGTATGGGATTCACCCCCCTGGAAGGGTTGATCATGGGGACCAGGTGCGGGGACCTGGACCCGTCCGTTGTCCTGCATCTCATGAGGGTAAAGGGCCTCACGGCAAACGACGTGGACGACATGCTCAATCGCGAGGGCGGACTGAAAGGGATATCTGGGATATCGAGCGATTTCAGGGAGATCGAAGAGGCCGCCAATCGTGGTGACCACAGGTCAGTGCTGGCCATTCAGGCATTCTGCTACCGTGTCCGGAAGTATGTCGGGGCGTATGTCTATGCCATGGGGGGGATCGATGCACTGGTCTTCACAGGGGGCATCGGTGAGGGAAGCGCATGGGTGAGGAGCCTGGCGTGCCAGGGGTTATCAAACATGGGTATCATCCTGGACGATATCCTCAACAGGACCGTACGCACGGAGCCGAGCAAGGTCGCTGAGATATCGGATGAACGCTCTCGGGTAAAGGTCCTGGTGATCCCGACGGATGAGGCCAGGATGATCGCCAGAGAGACCATCCGGGCCCTGGGGTACGACGATGTGGCCAAGGTCATCAAGGGGCAAGAACCGAGGGAGATACCCATCGAGGTGTCGGCTCACCATGTGCATCTCTCGCAACGGGAGGTGGAGATACTCTTCGGCCGGGGGTATCGACTCACTCCTCGATCCGAGCTCTCTCAACCAGGGCAATTCGCCTGCCAGGAGACAGTCGATCTGGTGGGACCGAGGGGAAAGGTCGAAAAGGTCAGGATACTGGGGCCTGTGCGACAAAAGGCCCAGGTGGAGATCTCCATGACAGAGGAGTTCAGGTTGGGCATCAAGGCACCCATCAGGGCATCGGGGGATCTCGAGGGTAGCCCTGGTGTCACCCTGGTGGGACCTTCAGGGATATGCGATCTCTCCGAGGGGGTCATCTGCTCGCTGCGTCACATCCACATGTCCACCATGGACGCCCTCTCCTTCGGGGTCAAGGACGGCGATATGTGCATGGTGAGGGTGGGAGGAGAGAGGGCCTTGACCTTTGGCGACGTCTTGGTTAGGGTGAGCCCGGATTTCCGGCTGAGCATGCACATCGACACCGATGAGGCCAATGCGGCGGGGATAAAGACGGGTGTGGCAGGATACCTGGTGGGAGTCAACGATCGAAGGTAGGGCCGTGCAGGGCGAATCGAGGCTCGCAGCGGGATGAGGGCCACCGGCTATATGAGAAGGGTGGAGCAAGACAGCAGAGGGAACACAATGGGAGAGCTGTACCATCGCTTGCAGGAGACGGTCGATCAGCTTTCGGGAAAGATAGAGATGCGGCCGATGGTCGGTCTGGTCATGGGCTCAGGCCTCGGGGAGGTAGAGGGGTTGCTGGAGACCATCGTCAAGCTCCCGTACGAGGATCTCCCCCACTTCCCGAGGTCCACGGCCCCAGGCCACGCGGGGAACCTGCTCCTGGGTCGGATGGAAGGGTGCCCCATGGCGGTGTTGCAGGGGAGGTTCCACTTCTACGAAGGGTACAGCACCCAAGAGATCACCTTCCCCATACGCGTCCTGGCAGCCATGGGGGCCGAGGTGCTGGTGGTGACCAACGCCGCGGGTGGGCTCAATCCCATGTTTCGGCCAGGGGATATCATGATCATAACGGACCATCTCCACATGATCCCCGAGAACCCCTTGCGGGGCATCCAGGACCCAAGGCTCGGGGATCGCTTCCCGGATATGTCCGAGGCATACGATGTGTCGCTGGTGGAAGAGACCGAGGCGGTGGCCCTGGAGTTGGGGATCCGTGTTCGAAAAGGGGTTTATGTCGGGATACCAGGCCCCAGCCTCGAGACCCCCGCGGAGACCAGGTTCCTCAGGGCTGCGGGTGCTGACGCTGTCGGCATGTCCACCACCCCGGAGGTCATAGTGGCGAGATCCTTGGGCCTGAAGGTCCTGGGGTTGTCAGTCATCTCCAACATAAACCGTCCGGACTGCATGGAGCCCATCTTGGTGGATTCGATCCTGGCGGCCTGCCACGAGGCAACGCCGAGACTCATCAAGCTCGTATCGGGCGTTCTGGCACGAATGCGCGCGAGGCTTACCGAGGAGTGACCATGGAACAGATCGACGTGCTCATAAGCAATGGCCTGTTGGTGACCATGAATCCCAAGATGGAGG
Organism: uncultured Desulfarculaceae bacterium; assembly: GCA_964583655.1. Lineage (GTDB taxonomy): Bacteria > Desulfobacterota > Desulfocorpusculales > Desulfocorpusculum > Desulfocorpusculum > CAZOXN01. The sequence goes on from CAZOXN010000033.1 coordinate 7,063, forward strand.
TCTTGGAGGGGGGCTCCGTTGCCATACGCGGGGATTCGATACTGGCCTTGGGACCGGCCGAGGAGGTGGAACGTCTCTACACCGCAACGAGGGTCGTGGACGCCACAGGATGCGCGGTGCTCCCAGGGCTGATCAACGGACACACCCATGCATCCATGACACTCTTTCGAGGCCTCGCTGACGACCTGCCCCTGATGGACTGGCTGCAAGACTATATCTTCCCTGTGGAGTCCCACTTGCGGGCGGAGTGGGTCTACTGGGGGGCCCTCCTCGCCTCGGCGGAGATGCTCATGGGAGGCACCACCACCTTCTGCGACATGTACCTTTTCGAAGAAGAGGTGGCAAGGGCGTCCAGGGATGCAGGCATTCGCGCTGTTGTGGGGGAGGTATTATACGACTTCCCCTCCCCCAATTACGGTCCCCCGGAGCAGGGATTTCGGTACACCGAGGGGCTGATCCAGAGATGGAAGGGGGACGACTTGGTAAAGGTAGCGGTGGAGCCTCATGCCACATTCACCTGCTCCCCTGATCTCCTCCAACGGGCAAGAGAGATGGCTAACACCTACGGAGTCCCCTTGATCATCCACGTTGCCGAGACCAGAGACGAGGTAGAGAGGGTGAAAGCCCTTTACGGGACCACGCCGGTTCGCCATCTGGAACGCCTCGGGATACTGGACGGTCCTACTGTAGTCGACCACGCTGTTTGGGTCGAGGAGGAGGAGATGGATATCCTCCTGGGAAAAGGCGCGGGGGTCGTCCACAACCCCGAGAGCAACATGAAACTGGCTTCCGGGGTGGCCCCAGTGCCTCAAATGCTCCGCAAGGGGATCAAGGTGGCCCTGGGCACAGACGGATGCGCCAGCAACAACGATCTCGACCTGTTCAGAGAGATGGATGCCGCGGCGAAGCTCCACAAGGTCTTCTCCCAAGACCCAACGGAGATGGATGCGGCCACTGTCATGAGGATGGCCACGGTCATGGGGGCGGAGGTGCTCGGCTTGGGGCGAGAGGTGGGGTCCTTGGAGCCTGGAAAACTGGCGGATCTGGTCTTGCTGGATCTTCGCAAGCCCCATCTGACGCCCCTGTACAACGTCTTCTCCCATGTGGTTTACGCTGCCAAGGCCTCGGATGTGAAGACGGTCCTGGTCGGCGGAAGGGTCGTAGTCGAGGACAGAAGACTTGTGACATGTTCCTTGGATTCGATCCTCGAGCAGGTTGGGGAGATCGCCAGAGAGATCCGGGGCTTGGTCATGCCGAGTGGCTGAAGCCCATTGGCAGCGAAGATGCGGACGCTGATCTCGGATGCCATAACAATCGACCCTACCGTCCCTCCTCGGATCGAGGACCCAGGCTGGGTCTTGCTCCATGGCGAGCGGATCCATAGCATCGGCTCAGGCTCCCCCCCTAAGGGACTCCTTGAGGAAACGGACTGCCACGTGAACGCTCACCGTGGAATCCTTCTGCCTGGTCTGGTCAACGCCCACACGCACGCGGCCATGACCCTCTTCAGGGGGCTGGCTGACGACCTTCCCTTGATGGAGTGGCTGGAAGGTGTCATCTTCCCGGTCGAGGCCAGGGCAGTGGGAGAGGAGTCCGTGTACTGGGGCACCCTCCTCGCGTGTGCTGAGATGATCTCAAGCGGCACCACTTCCTTCGCAAATGCCTATTTCCACGAGGATGCTGCCGTGAAAGCGGTGAGGGAGTCCGGGATGCGGGCCGTCATGGCCCAGGGGGTCCTCGACTTCCCAGCACCTGACTGCCAGGACCCTAAAGTGGCATTGGAACGCGCCGGTGCCTTTATCGAGCGTTGCCGGGACCATGGGCCAGTGCGCTGCGGCATCTTCTGCCACGCCCCTTACACCTGTTCTCCTGAGACGCTGGTGCGGGCCAAAGATGTGTGCAGGGTAAACGAGGTTCCCTTCTTCATACATGTGTCCGAGACCCGCTGGGAGGTGGAGGAGATCAAACGGCGCTTCGGCAGCACGCCGGTGCGACACCTCGAGGGCCTAGGCCTGTTGGACCAAGGGAGCGTCTTGATCCACGGCATATGGGTGGATGATGATGAGATACGCGTCTTGGCGGACACGGGGGCCGGCCTCGTGACCTGCACCGAGAGCAACATGAAGTTGGCCTCTGGGATCGCGCCCTTGCCACGTTTTCTCGCTCACGGCCTCAGGGTGGGACTAGGGACCGACGGCCCGGCCTCCAACAATGACCTGGACATGTTCGGGGAGATGGACATGACCGCCAAGCTCCACAAGGTCAAAGAGGGCGACCCAACCGTGGTGAACGCATCGACGGTTTTGAATCTGGCGACAAAGGGGGGTGCTTTGGCGTTGGGCTGGGAGGACGTGGGGCTCCTGGAACCTGGATACAAGGCAGACCTGATCCTGCTGAGGACCGACAGGCCAAACCTCCAACCTCTGTACAACCCTGTCTCTCAAGTCGTGTACGCGGCAACAGGTGCGGACGTGGACACGGTCTGGATCGGGGGACGCATGATCATGGAGGCACGAAGGCTCTTGACCATTGATGCTGACCAGGTAATCCGCAATATCAAGAGGTTGAGTTCAAAGATACAAAGCAAGACGCAAATGGTATCGTAGCAAGTCAGAGAGGGCCTTCTTCTGCCCTCCCGGCGAACCCTGGAACGGAGGGGGGCGTCGGGACCCGGTATAGCGGAAGAACCCCAAGACCCACGGCCCACTGCAAGTCAAGTGTCAGACCTTCCCCCCGTGCTCGGCCTTGACCTTCTCTCGATCCACGCCTCCGTCCTGGGCCTTGGGGAGGGCCTCCACGAAGACCACGTGCTTGGGCTTCTTGTACCGTGCGATCCTGGAGGCCACGAAGTCGATGAGCTGCTCCGGCTCCAGCTTGCTCCCTGCCTTGCGCACGCACACGGCCTTGATGGCCTCTCCCCATTGCCTGTCGGGTACCCCGAAGACGCACGCCTCTGTGACCTCCGGGTGCTCCAGGAGGGCCTTTTCCACTTCGGCCGGATAGACGTTCTCTCCACCCGGCTTGATGAGCTCTTTCTCGGCCTTTCGTTTCACGTACCAGAGGTATCCCTGTTCGTCGAATCTCCCTACGTCGCCAGTGTGGTGCCACCCCCCACGGAACGTATATGCAGTCTCCTTCTCCAGACCCCAGTAACCTTTGAAGACAAGCGGTCCCCGCACCGTTATCTCACCCGCCTGACCCACTGGGACCTCCCGGTCGTAGTCGTCCACCAGACGGACTCTCACGAGGGGTCCCTCCTTGCCGGCAGACCCTGGCCTCTCATCCATAGGGCAGATGGTGCAGAATCCGGAGGTCTCAGACTGGCCGAATCCTATCCAGAACCTGGCACCGGTCATCTTCTGAAACCGCTGCATGGTATCGGGATGATCCAGACCACCGACATCACGGAGAGAGGAGAGTCGTTGTCCTGACTTCTCCGCTTGGTCCATTATCATAGAGAGCATGGGAGGGAAAGTCCCAATGGTGGTGACCTTCTCCTTCTCTATCCAGTCCACCGCCTCTTGGGCATCGAATTTCCTCAGGATGACGTTCTTTCCCCCGGCGTGCATCACCTGCATCGCCTGGCCGAGTCCGGCGATGTGGAACAACGGGAGGGCGCAGAGATGGACTGCGTCCTCCCGGATCCCCTGAACGGCCATGGCCTGAAGATTAGCGGCCATCAGATTGCCGTGGGTGAGCACCGCCCCCCTGGGTCTCCCCTCCACAGCGGCCGTGTGGATGATCATGAAAGGGTCGTCGGTGGACACGTCCACCTCGGGGAGCTCCTCAGCCGGTGCAACCACCTCGGACATGGCGCGGAATCCGCTCGCGGTTCCGCTGATGACCAGCCTGTGACTCACGAAGGGACAGCGGTCCGCTAGCTGTCCCACCATTTCCGCATATTCTGGGCTCACCACCACGACCCTCGGGGTACAGTCCTCAAGTATGACCTGTATCTCCTCCGGCTTGAGCCGCCAGTTTATGGGGAGCATGACAGCACCCAGGAAGGCCGCAGCCCCGTAAAGGAGGAAGAATTCATGGCAGTTGAACGCCACCACAGCGATCCGCTCCCCCTTCCCTACCCCGAGTTTGGAGAGTCCTGCAGCCAGACCTTGGGCCTCCGAGGAGTACTGACTGAAGGTCTGATGCCGTCCCCCACAGACCACCGCGACCTTGTCTCGAAGCAAAAAGGCGTTTCTCACGATCATGTCCTGGACGGTGAAGTCATAGAGCCCCATGGCCATCTCCTTTGCTTTAGGCGATCCCCCGAGTCACAGCCCTGCCCTTCTCTCCATGAGCACTACCATATATTACCTGTCTCCCTCCAAGTCAAGGATGAAGTCTCGAACAGTGGAACACCTCAGCCTTGGGGGGGCGGCCAAGGCGTGAAGCGCAGGGCCATGACGACGTCCTCGTACATCCTTGATCGTTTTGGGAATACGCCCTTGGA
>CAZOXN010000034.1:0-11374 GCA_964583655.1 uncultured Desulfarculaceae bacterium
GGCTGACGAGGGAGGGAGAGCAAGAAGGTAGTGGCCTCGTCCGAGACCCGTACCTCCAGTCTCCCCCTGATCAAATGCACAATGCGATGGGTTATCGAGAGCCCCCTCCCCCGGCTCTCCCCTTCCAGCAGTCGCATCCTATCCTCCTCAGAGATACGGCCCGTGTTGCTGATCTCGGCACACGCCCACTCCTCGTCCCCGTAAGTCCGCGCTGACAGGGTCCCGCCCCTTGAGGGGATGGCGTTGGTGGCGTTGTTGAAGAGGTTATCCAGGACCCTTTCCAGATGCAAGGGATAGCATCGCACAAAGAGCGGCTCGTGGGAGAAGGAATGGGTGAGCGAGACGTTCTGTTTGAGCTGCTCCTTTATGGCCTGCTCGTTGATCTCAAAACGTCGTCTCATCCTCTCGGTGAGATCCACCAACTGTTCCTCCCCTACTCGGTAGACGCTCAGCGCGAGCTCCTGCAACCGGCTCGTCTCCTCCAGTAGGATGTCCACGCATCTCTGGATCTCTTCCCGATCTCCCTCGTGGAGACCGGGTTGGAGGAGCCTCTTCAACCTCCTGGCGAACCCCGCAGTGGCAATGGCCGGGTTCTTGAAATCGTGCAAGATGTCGTCCAGCCTCTCCATCCGATGGGCCTTCATGAGTTCCCTGCCCAGGAAGAGAAAGATCTCGATCTCCTCCTCCGCATAGCGTAACCTCTTGTCCAAGGCGTCGAAGGTGATGAAGTGACTCACCTGTTCTCCCACCTCAAGGGGCACGTACAGGATGGAGTTGATGTTATGAACCTTGGAGAAATCCTTCATGTTGGCCGACAGGAGGGGGCTCTTCTGCGGATCCATGACCAAGACGTACGAGGGCGTGATCAGATCGTAGGCAGAGCCCCCCACGTACTCCCCGAGATTGAGGACCAGATCGAAGGCCGGCTCGCTCTTTATGGCGAATCTCTTTCCTATACCGTGATAACCCTCGGCCTGCGGATAACCGGCCTCGAGGACCACGTGCTCCCCATCCTCGGAGACCGAGAATAGGGCACAGCTCTGGATATTGATGATGTCAGCCAATTCAGGGATGACCCGGTTGAACACCTCTCCCATCTTGATGCCTTCTCTGGTCCCCAGCTTCAGAAAGATCTTGCGGACAATGGCCTCCTTCTTCTCACCCGTCCTGTAGAGGGAGAGTATCTTCTTGCGAGCGAACACGAAGCTGAGCCTCTGGGCCATCAGCTCGGCCACCCGAACCTCCAAGCGATTGAAGGCACGCCCTCGCTCGGGGAAATAGACCTGGATCACCCCAACCACATCCCGCTCTCTGGGGAAGAAGCGGGGAATCTCCAAGGGGACGGCCATCATGGAGAACACGCCCCTTTCCACCGCTGTCCCCTTGTCGGCGTACCTCTGCTCCTCTAGGAGGTCTCGCACCAGGTAGGTGCGACGGGTTTTGACGACCTCGCCGGCCACACTCCCGTTCAGGGGGATGTGAGTCCTCCTGGTCTCTTCCTGTGATGGGTAAGACCCATAGGCGATCATCTTCTCGGCCTGGGGATCGTAGATGCGCACCGAGGCCGAACGTGCACCCAGGAATTCCACCATGTGTTGAGTGGCGAGTCCCAGGATCAATGGCTCGGAGAGATCAGGATCGATCTCCATGATGGCATGGACCTTGTCCACTATCATGGTGAGGAACTCCTCCAAGACCCTTCGCTCCACCCATTCCATGACTTGGGGCCACAGATCCTGCATGTGCAGGACATCCTTGGCCCAAGGTTCCTCCTGGACGGTCTTTAGGAGTTCTTCGGACCTCACCCACATCGCAGGGTTCCTCGTGTTCTCTTGGACCCGGGTTTGACGCCTGTCTTGTGGATAACAAAAAGCCTGAGGGAAGTCAAGGAACGGGTTCCTTGACAAGGGGTGTCTTGATGCTTATCTGAAGAATGGGTTTACATGAATGCCGTCGACGGAACGAAGTGGGCACAGGAAAGGAGGAACAGACATGGCCACAATCAGGTTCCATCAACCGTTCATGAGTCCTTTTTCCGAACTGGATAGGATCCGTAGGGAGATCGATCGAATATTCAGCGATATGGCTGGGGAGGCTGTGCCAAGAGATTTCAGTGGGGTCTTTCCCCCGGTGAACGTCTACGAGGGTAGAGACCACTACCTGGTCACCGCGGAGTTGCCTGGGATCGACCCGTCCGATTTGGAGATAACCCTAGCTGGCAACTCCCTCACGTTGAAGGGCGAACGGAGGTCAGCCGATGGCGGTGACAAGGCAAGCTACCACCGAAGGGAGAGAGGGTCGGGGACCTTCAGGCGCACGGTCAGCCTGCCCGACAAGGTGGATCCGAATGATGTCGAGGCCACAAGCAGTCACGGGGTCCTTCACGTGAAATTGGCAAAGGCGCGAGAGGTGAGACCGCGCAGGATAGATGTCAAGACCGGTGAGTGAGCGACCTCGTATCACGGCAGGAGGAGGTGAATGAGATGGCCAGCAAGGATCTGCAACCAGCAGAGAAGAAGGAGATAAGGGCTGTGCGGCCGGAGGAGACCACAGGCGTGCCCTACTTTTCCCCTCACGTGGACATCTACGAGACCGCAGATGCCCTTACCATCGTGGCGGACATGCCTGGGGTAGATGCCTCAGAGGTCGGGATCGACCTCAAGGACAATGTGTTGACCCTGCAAGGACGCGTGCGTAAGGCGCAGACAGAGGGATTCGTCCCCCTCTATCGCGAGTATAGGGAGGGAAACTACTACAGGCAGTTCATACTCTCGGAGATAGTGGATCAAGAGAGGATAAACGCCCAAATGTCCAAAGGGGTCCTTCAGCTGACATTGCCCAAGATCGATCGCGCCAAGCCACGCAAGATAGAGGTCAAGACAGGGTGAGGAGCTGGAAGCGGGGGGTGACTCCCCCCCTCACCTGAGACGATCCAGATAGGCCCTTGTCTGTCTCACCCTTTCTCGGGATATATCATCGTACGGACGACTGTCCTTGAGGAACCTTTCCAGGTGCTCCTTGGCCAGTGTCAGCTCCCCCTTGGCCATATAAGCCCTGCCCAGGAAGAAGTCCGTCGCCGGGATCCCAGGTTGCGAACGCTGCACCGCCTTGAGTTCCTCGATGGCCTCTTCCAAGCGCCCTTCGTCTATCTTGGAACCAGCGTTCTGGATCCTCTGAAGGGCGATCTGATAGGGCAGAAGCATGGACTCGAGGTCTCCTCCACCCTCCCGCCTTGCGCGGATCCGGTCCAGATTCCTGTATATCGCCCAAAGGGCGGAAAGGATGGCGCCAATGAGGAAGAGGGCAGGGATCCACAGCCCTTCCCTGATGAAGCCGCCCATCTCCTCACCCCCAGGTAGCTATCCAACAGCGCCAAGGCCCCACGGATCAATCCCCTCGCCACCCCGCGACCCTGAATACCCTCCACAGCGCCTTTGGGCCCCGAATGGCCCCGGGATCAATGCCCCCTCTTTCGCCTTTGATGCCGCATCTTCTCCCTGAGCTTCTTGTACTTGTGCTTCCTGATCTTCTTGCGTCTCTTCTTGATCACGCTCCCCATACGAGATGCCTCCCATCCACCTGTCGGGACGTGCACTCAAGTCGCCCCATCGAACTCAATATCAAAGACCTCCTACCGGTTCAGGCCCCGGAATGCCCGAATCCGCCATCGTCCCGTCCCGTGCGCCCCAAGACCTCCTTTACCCTGATGACACCCCTCAGCACGTTCCCGCTGAACACCAGCTGGGCGATGCGGTCTCCCCGCCTCACCTGATACGGCCGCGAGCCCAGGTTCACCAGCAGGACCTTGATTTCACCCCGGTAATCGGCGTCTATGGTCCCTGGTGCATTCAAGACAGTGACACCGTGTTCCATGGCCAGTCCGCTCCTGGGACGAACCTGTCCTTCCACCCCCGGTGGAATGGCCACGCACAGACCGGTCGGGATCAACTCGCGCTGTCCCGGCCCTATCGATACCGCCCCCTCCAAGGCGGCATGCAGGTCCATCCCGGACGAATGGGCCGTGGCATAGCTTGGCATAGGAAGCCCATCATGGTGGGGAAGGACCCGAACCTCAACGATGACCTCCTCCATGCGGCCCGCTTCCCGCATCGCATCATCACCATCCCGGAGTGGCTTCCCATTCCATCACGCCAGCAAGGCCCTAAGCCTGGATGGAACGTCATCCATCGAGGCCCTGCCCAAAACCACCCCGGCCATGTCATCCGTCCTGAACGCCTCCTGGGCGGCCCTCATCACCGCAGCGGAATCCACTGCATCGAGATCTTCCAGGAGTTCCTCCAAAGTTATCTCCCTTCCGAAATAGAGCTCGTTTCTCGCCAAACGCCCCATCCTCCGGTCCGAGCTCTCCATGCCGAGGATCAGCCCTCCCTTGATCTGCTCTCGCGCGATGCGGAGCGTCTCCTCGTCCAGAGGCGATTCGGCCAGTGCCTCCATCTCACCCAACATGGCCTCCAGGGCCTCGTGCAACCCGTCCCTGGTAGTCCCCAGATAGACGTTGATGGTCCCTGTGTCAGCATAACTGTTCACGAAGGAGTAGATGGAGTAGGCGAGTCCCCTTTTCTCCCTCACCTCCTGAAAGAGACGAGAGCTCATGCCACCGCCCAGGACTGTGTTCAGGATCCAGTACGCGTAGCGGTCAGGATGCGCGGCACAAGGGGCGGCCGTTCCCAGGCAAACATGCACCTGTTCCAGGTCCTTGGCGATCAGGCGGATCCCAGGATGAGCTCGTGGCCTCTCCAGTGGAGGGCCATCCGGACCCGCTGTCAATCCCACGAGTCGATCTTCCAGCAACCGCAGCAATTCCGAGGTCTCGAAACGTCCAGCAACTGACAACACCACCCCCCGATGGTGGTAATGCCTCTCCAGGCGTGCCAGGAGTTCCTCCCTGCGGATCAGGGACACGCTCTCTGCATCCCCCTGGACCGGGTACCCCATGGGAGACCCATCCCAAAACGCCGTGTGAAATAGGTCCACCACGTGCTCCTCCGGGCTGTCCTCGATCATTCGAATCTCCTGGAGGATCACCCCCCTCTCCCGCTCGAGCTCCTGCGAGTCAAAGACCGAACAGAGGTAAAGGTCTGCGAGCAGGTCCATGCCCAGATGAAGCTGTGTGTCCATGACCTTCACGTAGAAGCTCGAGTACTCGCGGCTCGTGAAACCGTTGAGGACCCCCCCCACCGAGTCGATCTCCAGGGCGATTTGCCGGGCGGAGCGCCTTCGGGTGCCTTTGAAGAGCATGTGCTCGATGAAATGCGAGGCACCCCTGTCCCTCTCCTGCTCCTGCCTCGAACCTGCCCCCACCCAAATCCCGGCCGAAACCGACCTGAGGTGCGGGATCGGATCCAGCAGGATCCTAACGCCGTTCTCTAGGAGTATCTTGTCGGCCATGTCCCCGGCTCGATCCCTTCCCGTGACGGGCGGGTCTCGTCTCCCTCCCGTCGCCCGGTGTTTGGCGAGGGCCCCTTCCCCCTTCAGGAATGCCCTTGCCTTCGCCTGGTTCATCCAGGAGGGCCTTGCGGCTGAGCCTGATCTTGCCGTATTCGTCGATCTCCAAGACCTTGACCCGAACCTCGTCTCCCTCCTGGATCACGTCGGTGACCTTCCGCGTGTGGGTGTGGTCCAACTGGGAGATGTGCAGGAGACCGTCCGTCCCCGGCAGGATCTCCACTATGGCACCGAAATCCAAGACCCTCTTGACCTTGCCTGTATAGACCCCGCCGACCTCCGCCTCCTCGGTAAGCCTGCGGATATACTGGATCGCCTTTTCCGCCTTCTCCATGTTGGTCGAGGCGATGTGGATAGTCCCATCGTCCTCCACCTCGATCTTCGTTCCTGTCTCCTCAGTGAGCTTCCGGATAACCCTCCCGCCAGGACCTATGACATCACGGATCTTGTCCGGTTTTATCTGAATGGTCAGGATCCTCGGTGCGTACGCAGAGAGTTCGAGTCTAGGGGCCGGAATCACCTGCGTCATCCGTTCGAGGATGTAAAGGCGACCCTCCCTTGCCTGGGCCATCGCTGCCTCCATCACCTCCCTGGTGACCCCTTGGATCTTGATGTCCATCTGCAGCGCAGTGATCCCCTCGGAGGTCCCGGTGACCTTGAAATCCATGTCCCCGATATGGTCCTCGTCTCCCAAGATGTCCGTCAGGATGACTACCTTATCCCCTTCCTTGACGAGCCCCATGGCCACGCCCGCCACTGGCGCGAGGATCGGCACCCCCGCATCCATCAGGGCCAGCGTGGTGCCGCACGTGGAGGCCATGGAGGATGACCCGTTGCTCTCCAGGACCTCCGCCACGACCCTCAACGTGTAGGGGAAATCATCCCATCTGGGCAGGATCGGGAGGATGGCCCTCTCGGCCAGTGCCCCGTGTCCTACCTCCCGTCGGCTGGGGGCCCGCAACGGCTTGGTCTCTCCGACGCTGAAGGGTGGAAAACGATAATGCAGGATAAAGGACTTGCGGGCCTCCTCCTCGGAAAGCGTGTCGATCCTCTGCTCATCCGAAGCGGTGCCGAGGGTGGCCACAGCCATGACCTGCGTCTCCCCTCTGGTGAACAGACCCGAACCATGGGCGCGCGGAAGCAGGCCGACCTCGCAGCTGATAGGACGGACCTGGTTGAAGGCCCTGCCATCGATGCGCCTGCCCTCCTCCAGGATCATCCGGCGGGCAACTTCCCTCTCGATTCCCTCCAGGAGGGCCCTGATCAGGTTCTCCTTTCCTGGGTAGGGACCGCTCAAGGCATCCAGGACCCTCGCCTCGAGCTCCGATATGCGGCCTCGGCGCTCCTTCTTGCCAGGGAGCCTCAATGCTCGATCCATCTCCTCCAAGGCCATCTCCCGCACCTTTAGGCTCAGCTCTTCGGGGGGTTCCAGGGCCTCATAAGGCCGCTTGGGGGCCCCAGCATCCTCCTTCAACTCCTCCTGCATCTCGATGAGGGGCTGAAGGGCCTCGTGTCCCAGGAATATACCGTCGAGGATCTCTGGTTCCGGGACCATCCGGGCCCCGCCCTCTACCATCACCACGGCCTCCCTTGTGCCAGCGACGATGAGATTGACGTCGCTCTCTTCCAACTGTTTCTCGCCCGGGTTGATTACCCACTGCCCGTTGACGCGCCCCACGCGCACGGCACCGATGGGGCCCACGAACGGGATGTCGGAAAGGGTCAAGGCCGCAGAGGCACCGTTGATGGCCAGTATATCCGGTAGGTGATCCATGTCCGCGGACATCACCGTTGCGATTACCTGAACCTCGCAGGAGTAACCTTTGGGGAACAGTGGCCGGATAGGCCGGTCGATGAGACGCGACACAAGGATCTCACGATCGCTGGATCTCCCCTCTCTCTTGAAGAATCCCCCAGGGATCTTCCCGGCAGCATAGGCCATCTCTTGATAGTCGACGGTCAGGGGGACGAAGTCCACCCCTTCCCTCAGCCTATCGGAGACAGCCGTGACCAAAACGGATGTGTCTCCGTACTCGATCCAGACAGAGCCGTGAGCCTGCTTGGCCAACCGGCCAGTCTCCACTGTGAGGATCGTTCCTCCGATCTCTCTCACTGCCTTGCGCATCTGCATCTCCTCTTTCTAGGGACCATTATCGAGTCTTACTCCCACGAATCCGCTTCCACCAGCGCCACCTCCACAGGACTGCGGGTGCCCGTCAACACGAGAGGCCGGCGGGGCTGCGGTCGTCATCGCGTCCCTTCGTCAAGCGGGACCTTGCCAGGCCGCCGCAGGACGGAGGCTTCCTTCGGCACCCCTACTTGCGCAGCCCCAAATCCTGGATCAGTACGCGGTACCTGTTTATGTCCTTGGACTTCAGGTAGTCCAAGAGCCTGCGGCGCTGGCCCACGAGCTTCATCAGCCCTCTTCGTGAGTGGTGGTCCTTCTTGTGCACCTCGAAGTGCTGGGTCAGCTGGTTTATGCGATCGGTGAGGATCGCGATCTGGACCTCCGGCGAACCGGTATCGGTCTCATGTCGTCTGAATTTCTCTATGATCTCCGTCTTCCTCTCTGGTTCCAGCGGCACTTCTCTTCCTCCTGGCACTTAAGGGTCCAGGATCCTCGATGCAGGATCCCAAAATCAATGGTCACGCCTCACGGCTCGCTCCTCCCCTGAGCAGCCCAGACCTGCTCAGGGTGGAGAGACAACCCCCCTGCCCCGCGCACCACCTGACCGACGGCCACGAACTCGCCAGAATCCCCCAACAAGCGGACGTACTCACCCTCCCTCACCGTAAGCCCTTCGAGGCCCCCCAGCTCGTTCAACGGCAGGTCCTGTCCGTTACAGACCCTCCATCTCTGGGCGCGGCTCAATGCGACCGCATCCCAGTGCGAAAGTACCCGCTCCACCGGCCAGCTCAGGCCGTCGAGCCCCACACCGCGTCTCCCTCTCAACGTCTCCAGGGAAACAGCCTCCTCTACCCTCAAATGGCCGATGGCCGTTCGACGAAGTTCCGCCAGGTGGGCACCGCAGCCGAGGGCCCTGCCCAGGTCGCGTGCAAGCGACCGCATGTACGTCCCCTTGGAACACCGGGCCCTGAACCTCACAATGGGTGGTTCGAAAGAGACCAGATCCAGGCTGTAGATCTTCACCGCAACAGCGGGCAGATCCACCTGTTCCCCTCTCCTGGCCCGTCTATAAGAGGGCACTCCCTCCTTCTTCTTCGCCGAGAAGAGGGGTGGGACCTGCTGGATAACCCCGCGGAACTTCTCTAGGGCCTCTTCCACCTCTCCCCTCCCCATCTCCCGGGGCTCACAAGAGAAGGTCACGGTGCCGGTCGGGTCGTCTGTGTCGGTCTCCTGACCCAATCTGACGGCCCCGCAGTACTCCTTGTCCCACTCGGTGATGAACCTGGCCAGACGAGTGGCGCGTCCGAGGCACAGGACCATGAGACCGGTCGCGAATGGATCGAGACTCCCTGTGTGCCCCACGCCCCGTATCCCAAACCACCTTCGGACCCTCTCCACGAGCCCGAAGGAAGTGATGCCGGGTGGCTTGTCTATCAGGAGTAGCCCTTGCTGGACCACGCTCACTGCAACGCCCCCAGTACAGCCGTCAACACCGCCTCGTAAGCCGCCCTTCGGTCTCCGCGGATGGTGCATCCGGCGGCAGCAGGGTGGCCGCCCCCCTGGAAGCGGGAGGCGATCTGGCCCACGTCCACACCCCCCCGTGAGCGCATGCTCACCCGGTGTTCATCCGAAGAGACCTCGCGAAACAGCAACGAGACCTCAACCCCTCTGATGGAGCGCGGTATCTCCACAAAACCCTCGCTCAGATCGTGAGAGCCACCAGCCTCCTCTGTCATGGCCCTGGTCATCTCCAATGTCGCCACCCTGCCCCCGTGGTGGAACTCGAGTGTCTCCAAGACCTTTGCCAAGAGGGTGAAGCGCTCTTTGGGGTAGTTCTCGTACAGGGAACCCATCACAGTGCGATGATCAGCCCCTGCCTCCAGGAGCTCTGCGGCAACAGCAAGAGAGCGGGGGGTGGTATTGCCAAAACGAAAGGAACCGGTGTCGGTGACCAGCCCCACGTAAAGGGCCGTGGCCACTCGCGGGTTCGGCCTTTTTCCGTAGGAGACGATCACCCGATACAGCAGCTCGCAGGTAGCTGCCGCAGCGGTCTCTATCAAGTGCATCGCCTCGATGGGCGCCAAAGGCGGATGGTGATCTATGATGACGAGATCTCCCTTTCCCAGGAACTTCTCGAACCCGGCCCCAACCCTCGACGGTCCCGAACAGTCCAGCAGGAAACTCAGATCAAAGGCTCGCCCCTCGGGCAGATCGTGTCTCACCAGATCCACCCCTGGCACGAACTCATAGAGCAGGGGCACGGGATCCTGGTTGTAAACGAACACGTCCTTCCCCTCTTCCTCCAAGAACATGGCCAGGGCCACAGAGGCCCCCAGGGCGTCGCCGTCAGGGTTGGTGTGAGAGCAGATCAGAAAAGACCGGCGTGTCCTCATGATATCCGCGATGCCCTCTTCAGTTGCCCTCACCGCCATCTCTCCGGATCTCCATGAGCAGCCGTTCTATCCTGTCAGCGTAATCCATAGAGGGATCATAGGCGAAGACGATCTCAGGCATGAACTTGAGCTGAAGTCTCGCCCCCAACTCCCACTTGATGAATCCCATGGCACTAGCCAGACCGTCGGCGGCCCTCTGGCGATCTTCAGGCTCGCCCAGGACGCTGTAAAATACCTTGGCCGCGCGCAGGTCCCGGGAGACCTCCACCCCAGTGATGGTCACGAACCCGATGCGAGGGTCCTTGACCTTCCGCAGCAGGAGATCGGAGATCTCCTCCCTGATCCTGTCTCCAACCCGCTTGGACCTAGTAGAGACCATTTTCACCGAAGTTCATTATCTCCGTCTCCACATCCAAGACCTCGCAGAGATGGAGATCCTCTATGAAACCCACCACTCTGTCCATCACCGAGCGCACTACCCTGCTGTCCGATCCCACCAAAGTGAACCCCAGCCGCACGCTCTGCCACAGGTCCTGGTCTCCGACCTCGGCGATGGCCACATCGAAACGACTTCGAACCCTTTCGATGGTCTTCCTGACCACCTGGCGCTTGCCCTTGAGGGAGTGGTTGTCGTGAATCCTAAGATGCAAACGTCCCACACCCACGACCATGCCTTCCCACACCCCCTAGCGGACCCAGGGCTTAATCACCGGGGCGTCCCCCACTGCCCTTGCTCCCTGGTCCCACCATCAACCTTCGACCCACAACTGGCAGGTCCCAGGAGGGATGCGCGGTCTCCAGCAACAATCCATGGTCATCGAAGCTCCGCTGGTAGCTCTTCCAGCTCGTAGACCTCCACCAGATCACCCACCTTCACGTCATCGAAGTTCTCCAGGTGAATCCCGCAGTCTTGACCCTCCAAAACCTCCTTCACGTCATCCTGGTACCTCCGCAGGGTGGCGATCTTCCCGTCATAGACCTGAACCCCGTCTCTGACCAACCTGGCCCGGGCCCCTCGAGGGATCCTCCCGTCCTTGACCAAGGTCCCTGCCACCGTGCCGACCTTGGAGATCTTGAAGAGCTGGACCACTTCCCCGCGACCCAGCACGTTCTCCTTCCTCACGGGTTCTAGCATCCCCACCAGGGCCTTTTCCATGGCCTCGATCAGCTCGTAGATTATGTTGTAGATCCTGACCTCCACGCCCATCTCCTCGGCCATGGCCTGGGCCCGCGGCTCCGGACGAACGTTGAAGCCTATGATCAGGGCATTGGAGGCCGAGGCCAGGTTCACGTCGTTCTCTGTGATCCCCCCAACAGAGGCGTGGATGACCTGCACCTTTACCTTGTCTCCTCCGAGGCGGGTCAGGATATCCTTCAAGGTCTCCAC
>CAZOXN010000035.1:0-11239 GCA_964583655.1 uncultured Desulfarculaceae bacterium
CGGTAAGGATGGATCGTGATTTCATCTTGTACGTAGCCTACAAGGACTCGGTCCGAAGCCGTGCGTATTGCTGCCGCACCAAGGGAGAGGCGTTCCTTCAGCTCGACCTTATGCTGGAGGACGATTCGCTTCCCTGGGCTCAAGAAGCCCAAGGGCAAAGAGAAGAGAGGGAGATCATTTTCGTCCTGGACTGCTCGGGCTCCATGGCAGGGGATTCCATCCGCGAGGCCAAACGCGCTTTGGAGGTCTGCCTTCGGGGGATGTCCCCGGGTGACTGGTTCAATGTCTACAGGTTCGGCTCCACCTGGAAGCGGATCTACGATTCCGTGAGGCCGTATTCTGAACAGGCCTTGGAAGAGGTCCTTGCCGTGGTCGGGAAGTTCAATGCGAATATGGGCGGGACAGAGATCCTCGGCCCTTTGCGAGATATCTTCGCATCCTCACCCCCTGCCCAGGGCCGGAGGAGGGATGTAATACTCCTGACCGATGGAGAGATAGGCAATGAGCAGGAGGTCGCGGACCTGGTTCGAGACCATCAAGAGGTCACGCGCTTTTTCCCCATCGGGATCGGGGCAGGGCCGAACGAGTACCTGATAAAGGCGCTGGCCCGGGCTGGCAGAGGTGCCTGGGAATTCGTTTATCCCGGCGAGCGCATAGAGCCCAAGATGCTTCGCCTTTTCGGTAAGCTCAGGGACACGGAGGTGGAGCAACTGGAGGTCCTTTGGGACGGCCGCAACGTCACCCAGGCCCCATCTCGGCCGGCCGTATATCTCGAAGAAGTGGCAACAATATTTGCGCGATGCGATGAACTGCCCCGGAAAGACACGATCCTGGTCCGGGGGGCGGTGAGGGGTCGAAAGCGTACGTGGGAGGTCCCCCTCGTGGAGGCGAAGTCCGAAGATACCGTTGTCCCGCTGTTATGGGCTAGGGAGCGGATCAGGGAACTGGAGGAGCAGGTCGGAGCAGCCGGCCGAGGTTCCCGCCAGTTGGGAAGAAAGAGGGAGCACCTGGGGGAGGCCGTCATCCAACTCTCCAAGACCTTCGGGGTCCTCTCCAGCCTGACCAGCTTTGTGGCCGTAGAGGAGCGTTCTGAGAAGGACCGGACCACCGGTGAACTGGTGCTCCGCAAGGTGCCTGTGCTGGTCACAGTGGGGTGGCACGGCCTGGGAAGTCTGATCCGTTATCGAGACGCCTTCAGACCCTGCCTGGTGCCCGAAGCTCAAGCGGCTTATGCCCCTCTGGTCGAGGCCTCGCCCTTGCGGAAGCCCACGAGAATGCATTTTCTTCAACTGCCGGTGGGTGCCACGACGACCGAAAGACTGGACATCCTCCTATCAATCCTGTCCCACCAGCGGGCTGAGGGCGGCCTGGAGATGGACGATGAGCTTGCCGCGCGGCTGGGGATTGACATGGCAGAGATCAGGCGGATCGCCGAAGAGATGGCGGTGAGCACAGAGGCAGACAAGCTGCTACTTCTGGTTACAGCGATCCTCCTGAAGGTGCTGGAAACCGTGTTCGCCCGTAAGAAGGATAGGGAGATCTGGAAAGGGCCCATGGAGAAGACAAAGGATTGGCACCGAAGGATCTGCAGGGAGGCCAATCCCAGGATCCGGGGCTGGAGGCTCACGGAGTGGGCCGGGTGGTTCGTGAACGAAAGGGTGCGGATCTAGAACTTGAGTTTGGCACCTGAGCGTGCAACTGATACGGCCAGCCAGGCTTACAGGTCAAGAAGCGCGCGTGGCACTAACCATAACCTCTCCTTCAGGGACGGCAGCCGAAAAGCCAGCATGTACCCATGACTGCTCCAGAAGTCCAGCGGATATGTCCGTGCTTTCACTTGGACTCAACTTCCGAAACGGTCCCATTTGGAAAACCGTGACAAGGACTTCCCCCGAATCATCTATGAAGCGTCCCGCCAGACTCGATGCACCTTTCGCCCGACTCTAGGGAGTCAGCTTTGGGATTCGACATGTCCCGGTGGTACTGCACGAGTCGGGAATGGAACCTGGGCCTTAAGGCCCACACCGCAGCAATCAGGTCCAGGACAGTGAGACGAACCGCGCGCTTTGCATGGCATCTTTCCCGAAAGCTTGCGGCGAGATCTCCACGCCGTGCCGAGTGCCCTATCGCAGCAAGCATCATCCATCCCTTTTCGGGTCGAGTGGCACACCTATCCGTTCACCTTGGCACCCCCTCCGTTCCCTTGAGGAACAAGGCAGCGAGCGGAGGCAGAGCGAGGCTCAGGGAAAAGGGGCGGCCGTGGCACGGCATGGGGTTCGCCTCCGTGCCTCCCATGTTACCCCATCCGCTGCCACCGTATTCCACGGCGTCGCTGTTGAGCAGTTCCACCCAGTACCCCCCGAAGGGGACCCCTACCTTGTAGTCCTCCCTGGGGACAGGGGTGAAGTTGCACACCACCAGGATCAACTCCCTTTGGTGGCGGGCCTTGCGCATCAGGCTCACCGTGCTCTGGTCGATGTCATTGCAGTCCACCCACTCGAAACCCGCAGGATGGAAGTCCAGCTCGTGGAGGGCCGGCTCTTTACGGTACAGGAGGTTCAGGTCCTGGACCCATCTGCACAGCGAGGCATGGGGGGGGAAGTCCAAGAGGTGCCACTCCAGGCTGGTCTCGTGGTACCACTCCGACCACTGGCCGAACTCCCCCCCCATAAACAGAAGCTTCTTGCCAGGCTGGGCGTACATGTAACCGAACAGGAGCCTCAGATTGGCGAATTTCTGCCAGTCGTCTCCCGGCATCTTCCTGAGAAGCGACCCCTTTCCGTAGACCACCTCGTCGTGAGAAAGGGGAAGGACGAAGTTCTCATGGAACGCGTACAGCATCCGGAAGGTCAGGTTCTTGTGATGGTACTTCCTGTGGACCGGCTCCTTGCCCATGTATTCCAGGGTGTCGTGCATCCAGCCCATGTCCCACTTCAGGCCGAAGCCCAGGCCACCGACGTAATTCGGCCTGGAGACCATGGGCCAGGCAGTTGACTCCTCTGCGATGGTCTGGACGTCGGGGTAGTTGCGGTAGATCTCCTCGTTCAAGCTGCGAAGAAATGATATGGCGTCCAGGTTTTCCTTCCCCCCGAATTCATTGGGGATCCATTCCCCCTCCTTTCGCCCGTAATCCAGATAGAGCATGGATGCCACCGCGTCCACCCTGAGGCCATCGGCGTGGTAGACACCGAGCCAGAAAAGGGCGCTGCTTATGAGGAAGCTGCGGACCTCGTTGCGCCCGTAGTTGAAGATGAAGATGTCCCAGTCCGGATGCAACCCTTTGCGCACGTCTGCATGCTCGTAGAGATGAGTGCCGTCGAAGAAACCGAGGGCGTGCTCGTCTGTGGGGAAATGGGAGGGTACCCAATCAAGGATCACCCCTATGCCGTTCTGGTGCAGGAGATCCACCAGGCACATGAAATCCTGGGGGGTCCCGTACCTGCTGCTCGGGGCGAAATAGCCGGTGGTCTGGTATCCCCAGGAGCCGTAAAAAGGGTGTTCCATCACCGGCATGAACTCCACGTGGGTGAATCCCATCTCCCTCATGTAAGCCGCAAGTTTGGGCGCGAGCTCCCGGTAAGTAAGAGGCCGGTTCCCCTCCTCGGGCACCCGCATCCAGGAGCCGAGGTGGACCTCGTAGATGCTCATGGGGGCACTCAGGGCATTGCGCGTGCGGCGATTCGCCATCCATTCCCCGTCCCCCCAATCGTAATCCAGATCCCACACCACGGAGGCGGTATTGGGAGGGACCTCGTTGTACACGGCAAACGGGTCGCACTTGTCCGCCTGATACCCGAGATAACGGGAGCGGACGTGGTACTTGTATCTCTCCCCTTTGCCCACCCCAGGCAAGAAACCCTCCCAGATCCCGGAGCCGCCGCGAGTCCTCAGGAGGTGGGTCGACCTCTGCCAGCCGTTGAAGTCCCCTACCACTGAGACCTCTTCCGCATCCGGGGCCCAGACGGCGAAAAAGGTGCCTTTGATCCCCTTGACCTCCCCAAGGTGGGCACCGAGCTTCCCATAGAGACGGAAATGATTGCCCTGGTTGAAGAGGTAGATGTCGTCCTCTGTGAGGAGGGTGGAGTCATAGAGAACCGGATCCGGGGCCGCCTTTCTTGCCCCCCTTCTCGTCCCAGGAGCACCTCCCCTTCGCGTCATCTCTCTCCTCCTGTGCCCACGTCTCTGGTGGCTCCGAATCCAACCCCTCGGGCGCCCTCACAGGGCAATGTCAGGACAATATATGCCGGAACGCCCGCTCAATTCAAATGTGCAACCGTCCATAACACCTCAGTCCTGGGGGGCGGCCCTTCGTCCCGGAGAGACTCAGCCTGAGCGATGGGGCACCCATCGCAGGTGAGGCATCACAATCGTCTCGCGAGGCCAAGGACTCCTTCCTCCTCCGGACCTAATGCCGAGTCGTCACAGGAGACTGACTGCTGGCAACTGGCAGACCCCCTCGTTTAGGTGCGGAACCGGTCCCCCTGCTAGTCCCATCCCCTCTCTGGCCGTGCACCTTGACATGAACGATTGATCCTAATATCTTCCCGCCACGGGTCGGCGCGCCTGCGCCAAGGGGGCGATCTCCTACGAGGGGGGTATGGGATGCCCGACTTTCACCAAGAGGGGATAATAACCAACATACACGGTCTGTACGAGACCTTCAACCGAAACCATTACATGGTGAGACTGGAGCGGAAGCTAGAGGAGTACTCGCGTCACCTGAGGATGTGTCTCCTCCTCCCCTGCCTGATGGACGAGGTCCATGGACACCAAGTGCTGGACCGCATCCTGGGGCAGATCGAACCCGTGCGTTACCTCCACCGGGTAGTGGTGGCCCTGGGCGGGGCCCAGGACCTGGAGCAGTTCCGGAAGGCCAGGGATTATTTTCGGAGACTCCACACGGATGAGCGAGATGTCAAAGTGGTCTGGGTGGATGGGCCCCGGGCCCGGGAGATCTTGGGACAGCTTCAGCAGTCCTCCATACCGACAGGGGTGCCTGGAAAGGGGCAGTCGGTGTGGATGGCCTTGGGCTACGTCTTCGCCACAGAGGACTGCCAGGTCATAGGGCTCCACGATTGTGACATAGTCACCTACGACCGTCTGGTCCTGGGCCGCCTGCTGGAGCCGACGGCCAATCCCAACAACGAATTCGAGTTCTGCAAGGGATACTACCCACGCATATCCCTCCAGGAACGCAGCATGAAGGGGCGGGTGACACGCCTCTTCGTGGTCCCTCTGGTGTGCGCCCTGGGCGACATCATGCATCACCGACGCCACTCGGTCCTGGAGCGTTTCTTTCAGTATCAACGGGCCTTCAGGTATCCACTGGCGGGCGAGTTCAGCCTCCTGACCCGCCTGGCGCGGGGGATAAACGTGGCCTACGATTGGGGCCTGGAGGTCAGCACCTTGGCCGAGGTCTATCATCGGGTCATGCCGAGGAAGATCTGCCAGATAGACCTGGCCATCAACTACGAGCACAAACACCAGGATCTATCCCCGGACGACGCGGGAAAGGGACTCCATCGCATGGTCGTCGATATAGGCAAGTTCTACCTCAACTACATGCGCTCCCACGGAGTGGCGCTGGATGACCCCTTTGTGGACATGATCCAACAGACCTATTACCAGAAGGCCCTGGTCTTCCTGAAGGCTTACGGCGACGACGCTGAGGCCAATGACCTGGATTTCGACTACCACCAAGAGGAGCTCATGGTAAAATACTTCCGCGACTTCCTCTGGACTGCGTGGAGACAGAGTCAGGAAGACCCCGAGGGGACCATGATCCCGTCCTGGAACAGAGTCGCCTCCAGGGTCCCTTCCATCTACTCCCTCGTGCGCCGGGCGGTGGATGAGGACAACTCCTTGGAGTGAAACGGACCATGGGCGGTCACAGCATCTCCTGGTACGCGCTGAATGTGCGTATCTCGGAACGCGCCTTGAGTGCCTCGATCCAGCCTCGCACCAGGGACTGCCTCTCGTCGTTCAGCAACATGGATCCGAAAAGGGCCCTCTGCTCCTTCAGCCTCCCCGGGTCTGCGGGCGGGCGCTCCTTTATCTCGCCCACGAAGAAACGGTCACCCTGCCGGAAGGGCTGGGGCAGCACCTTCTCCCCCTGAGGCAGGCCAAAGGCGGCCTGTGGCATCCCCTCGGGGAGCCCCGGTTGGGGACCGATGCGGCTGGCTGGTTGAGATGATGACAGGTTCCAGCCCCGCTTCTTGGCTACCTCCTCCAGGGTCGTCTTGCCTGAACGGAGCTCCTGGACCAGCCTTTCCGCTTCCTCCCTTGCCTTCTCCGTCCCCTTGATCCTCTTGAGGTCCTCCTGCACCCGGTCGATCACCTCCGGGAGCTGCGCCTCCCTGCTGGGGGACCTCTCCAGCAGCCGGATGATCAAGAAACCGGTCCGCTCCTCCACGACCTCGCTGAAGTCGTCCTTCTCCTTCAGGGAGAAGGCCGCCTTGCGGAACGGCTCCCCCACCTGCAATCCCTTGAGCGGACCCTTCATGGGTATAGGGGGGGGCTCCTCCAAGGGTACATGGAATTCCTTGGCCACCTTCTCGAACTCACCCCCTTTGAACACCTCCATGTATGCCTTTCTTGCCGTTTCCGAGGCCTGCTCCCTGGCCTTCTCCTGGATGAGCTCCTTCCGCAGGGCTTCCTTGACCTCCTCGAGGGGCTTCACCCTCTCGGAACGGGCCTCGTCCAGCTTGAGCAGGTGGAATCCCTCAGGGCTCTTCACCGGCCGCTCGCTCACCTGCCCGGGGGACATCTCCTCGAACAAGGCCTTGTCCAGTGCCTCGGGCAGCTCCCCCTGCCTCTTCCACCCTAGCAGCCCCCCCTTCGAGGCCGTCTGCGAGTCCTGGGAGTGCTCCTTGGCCAGTTTTGCGAAGTCCTCCCCGTCCTTGAGCCGCTTCAGGAGGTTCTCGGCCTTCTGGAGCACAGTCATACGGGCCTTGGGATCATCCTGCTCGGTGCTGCGCAACAGGATGTGCCGCGCCAATACCTGCCTGGACTCCTTCCACCTTTCCTGGGTCGCCCGGTAGCGCTCCTCCAACTCCTTTTCGGTGACCTCCACCTGGTCGGCATATGTCGCGGGGTCGAATCTCATGTACTGGACCTTGGCCGTCTCAGGGATCCGGTAGTCCGAGAGGTGCTCCTTGAAATGACCCTCTATTTCCCCTTGAGTTGGAGATATGTCCTTGGAGAAGGTGGCCGGCCCCAGGACCACGTACTGGAGGACGACCCTGTCGTTGAGTATATCCTGCAGGACCTTGACGTCCTCGTCTGCCACCTTGGCGCAGTCCCTGATGAGGTCTTCCACCTTTCGCACCAGGAGCTGGCGCCGCAAGGTCTTGGCAAAACCCTCCTCGGTCTCTCCGCGAGAGCGCAAGAAGAACTGGAAGCGTTCGTTGGAGAACTGCCCCTCCTCCTGAAAGGCCGGTATGCCCACTATGAAATCCCTGATCTCGGCGTCAGGCACGGATAGGCCCCAGCGCTCTCCCACCTCCACCACGAGCATCTCCTCTACCAGCGTGTCCAGGGTGGCCTCTTTCAGGAGGCGAAGCTGCTCTGGGGTCAACTGGGCCCCTTGGGCCCTCTGGGCCTCGAGCATGCGTTCATAATAGGAACGAAAGTCCCGAAGCCCTATCTTCACCCCGTTGACGGATGCGACCACGCTCGCCTCGCGCTCCCAGAGGTTGAAGCCGTAGAAGAAGATGAATACCACGATGACGGTCCCCAGCAAGACCTTGATGAACCAGCTCCTGGCATGTCTTCGCATGAACGACAGCATCCATCCGCTCCTTGTCGAGACAGAGTTTTTGTGAGTCTCAAACCGGTGTTTCCTATCTTATGGGATGAGGGATCGGAACACAAGGGGCGGGTCCGTGACCAGCCCTTCCATGTCGGCGCCATCGGAGGCCATCGACGGTGAGGAGGAAGTCCCGGGGGACTGAGAATCCTCCCCAGGCGGAAGATCTCGAAAATACGAAGCACTGGGACACGGGGTTTCCCCCGGCAAAGGAGGCGTCAGTGCGTTGGCTCCACATTCAAGGGGATGCGAATGCCTGGGGGGCTTCCCCGTTATCTGATCGGGAGTCTACCCGGGGCATCGACCCCCTGACCAGGAAGGAGACCTGATCCAGGGTCCTTCCGGCCCTGTCCACGAGGGCCAGGACGTGCCTGCCTCCCTTCAAAGGCCAGGGCACGCTCCTCGCGGCCCCGTGGAGCAGCTCCCCGTCAAGCCTCCAATGCATCCCCTCTTGGAAGCCTTCGGCCAGGAAGAAGACCTCTTGCTGTCCTGCTGGGATGTCGGGATCCATGGCCATGATCGTTCCGGCCGGGGGATAGCTGATCCGGGCGGTCCCATGATTCATGGCGCGCATCCTGGAATGAGGCTCGGTCCCGGCCACGAACCACTCCTGTCTCGGGGGTTCCACGCCTTGAGGAAACTCGATCTCCCTCTTGACTAACCCGGCCGGGGGGGTGGGGGCTTGGGAGGTCTGGTCGCTGTGCAGGAGGTTCATGATCTCCACCCAAACAGGGGCGGCCCCCGAGACCCCGCTCACGTTCCACATGGGCTCGCCAGAGAAGTTCCCCACCCAGACCCCCACGGTGTAACGGCTGGTGTACCCCAGGCACCAGTTGTCGCGCATGTCCTTGCTGGTGCCGGTCTTGACCGCGGCCCAGAATCGGGTGAAGAGCGGGTTCTCCAGGCCGAAAGTGGCGCTGCGGGCCTCCCTGTCCGATAGGATGTCGGACACCAGGAATGCGGCCTCCCTGGAAAAGATGCGTCTCCTTTGGATCGGGGGGTCCCCAACAGGGGTGAGACTCAACTCCCCTCGCATACCTCCATTGGCCAGGGTGCGGTACGCGTTTACCAGTTCCCAGAGGCTCACATCCAGGGTCCCAAGGGCCAGCGACGGGCCGAAGAAATCCCCTGGCTCATCCAGACCGCTCAGGCCCAGGGCACGGAG
The DNA here is from genome assembly GCA_964583655.1 of uncultured Desulfarculaceae bacterium. GTDB lineage: Bacteria > Desulfobacterota > Desulfocorpusculales > Desulfocorpusculum > Desulfocorpusculum > CAZOXN01. The sequence goes on from CAZOXN010000035.1 coordinate 8,973, forward strand.
CGTGCTCAAATAGGCCTCGTCCCCCACGAGCCCCAGTGCCTTAACAGCAGGGACATTCATGGAGGAGGCCAGGGCAACGCGAACGGACACAGGGCCCCTGAACAGATTATCGAAGTTCTTGGGAGAGTAGATCCCGCTGGGGACAGCGATGTCCACCGGGGAGTCGTCCAGGAGCGAGGCGGGGGTGAGGATGCGCTCATCAAGGGCCTGGGCGTAGAGGAATGGCTTTAGGGCAGAGCCCACCTGTCTCCTGGCGCGAATCCCATCCACGTGGCCCCCTCGAGCCCGTCCGGCCGAGTGGCTGACATAAGCCAGGACCTCCCCGCTTTGGTTTTCCACCACCAGGGCCGCCCCCTCGTTCATGTTCTGCGGCTTCAAGAGGCCCAGGTGGTGCTCCAGGCGCTCCATGACATGGCGCTGCAAGGATGCGTCGAGACTGCTCACCACCCGCGACCCCTTGGGCTGGCCCTTGAGGAGAACCCTGGCCACATGGGGTGCAGCGGCCGCCCGAGGCTCCAGCACGTATCCTCCCGTGAAGAGACGCCTCAGCCTCTCATCTACCTCCTCCTCCGCTGAATCCCAACCCAGGGACCTGCCGACGAGCGAAGCCCGCCGCCTCAGTCCGACAATAGGGGCATTGGGGGCCCGGATCAGGGAGGCCAGGATCAGGGACTCCGCTCGATCCAGACCGTGCGGGTCCTTGCCAAAGAGCCCCCTGGAGGCCGCGGCGATCCCTTGGAGCTCACCCCTGAAGCTGATGAGGTTCAAATAGGCCTCCAGGATCTCCTCCTTGGACCAGCGCCTCTCCATCTCCAGCGCGGCGAGGATCTGCTCCACCTTCTGTCGCAGGGACCTGCGCCCACCCTTGGCCTGGAGTCCCTTGTCCAGGAGGGCGGCCAATTGCATGGTTATGGTGCTCGCCCCCCTGAACCCCTCGAACGTGAGCCCCCGCACAATGGCCCCTCCCATGGACCTGAAATCCACCCCTGGGTGGCTGTGAAACCTCCTGTCCTCCGCAGCGATCAAGGCCTCTATCAGGGCCGGAGAGGTCTGTGCTATGGGCGTCCAGTCCATCCTTCGCCGCTCCCTGTCTACCCTGAGCTCATGGATGACCTCCCCATGTCTGTCCAGGAGCATGGAATCCGACCGAACCCAGGACGCCTTGACCTCCTGGAATGAAGGAACCGCAAGGGCCTGCGCCGCCAGCGCGAGCCAAAGCAGGAGGCAAATGACGCCGCTCCTCCCATGGCGCAGACGCGGAACTCGCCGAGGCAGCATCACCGCATGACCTCCACAGGCTCGTTGGGCATCTCCCCGAACATCTCCGGGTAGTACAAAGCCTCCACGCGAGTGGGAGGCATGTGGAACGTCCCGTCCTGGTTCAGACGGAGCGTGTACTCCAGCATCCATGCGCCCTTGGGCACGAACTCATAGTAGGCCCGAAACGCCTCGAAAGAGCGTTCCTGGAACACCGGAAAGGCCCATCCTTTGCGCTTCTCCTCAGCCGTGAGGATCCGGGAATCCCTGCCCAGGCCCCCTCCCAGGATCGTGGCCCCGGCCGGGACAGGATCGCTCACCACCACCCAGGTTTGGTCAGCCTGGGCCTCGAGTTCCAGCCTCACCCGAAGCACGTCCCCCCGGCTCCACACACCAGGGCGCCTTCTCTCCATGGCCGAGACGCCCTTTCGGATCTTGTAACCGCTGCTCAAAGGGTTCTTGAGGGGGATGGCCGCAAGGCTCTGCACGGTGACCCACGGCCTGCCCGTCCCGTGATGGAGCAGTGAGAGGGCTCCGGGACCACCGGGCCATGGGAGGAGGAGGGACCCTCCTTTGGGGGAGGCGCCCCAGTCCAGGGCCGTGGATCCCGTCTTCAATTCAACGCTGGTCGTTCCAGTGACCGGGACGGCCTCGAAGGCCTTGGAGAACTTCTCCATGGCCAGGACCCCCCAGGCATTGGCCACCGTGAGGTCCCAGTGCCCCTTTCTCTGGCGCCCCAGTGCCCCCTGGACCAGCCTCGGCATATCCTCCTTCCAGCTGGCCATGGGAAGCACGGCCAGGATGGCCCTCACCGCGTTTACATGACTGGACACCATGAGCCACCACAGGGAATCTGTGGCCTCGGTGGAGAAGTTCATCACAGTGCCCTGGAAGTTGATGCGCGACCTCAGGATCTGCTCGACCTCTTTCATACGGTCCTCGCGGTTGGGGATCGCCGGGACGTTGCGAAGGAGGTTGAGCCAGTCGATCACCGCAGAGGTGGGCCAGAG
>CAZOXN010000036.1:0-11150 GCA_964583655.1 uncultured Desulfarculaceae bacterium
CGGTCAGCCCGGGAGGGGAAACGGGCCGGGTCGACATCCGCGCGGGGAAGGGGGATCGGTGAAACAGCCGGGCCTTTTCAAGGACCGCTATGCCATAGGATGGACCAAGTCCGCTCGCAGCGAGGAGGTGTACGATGCCCGAGAGGAGCAGGAAGAGCAAGAAGGGGAAGGTCATAGAGGTGCTCAACAAGGCGAGGGCCATGGAGCTCCACGCCATCGTCCAGTACATGAACCAGCATTACAACCTGGACGACATGGATTACGGAGACATGGCTGCAAAGGTAAAACTCATCGCCATCGACGAGATGCGCCACGCCGAGATGTTTGCCGAACGGATCAAGGAATTGGGCGGGGAGCCTACGACCGAGCCTGCAGCCAAGGCAGTCAAGGGACAGGGTGTCGGTGACATTTTCACCTTCGATGCCAAGCTAGAGGACGATACCATCGAGGCTTACAACCAGTTCCTATTGCTGTGCAGGGACAATGGCGACAGTGGCAGCGTGAAGATCTTCGAGGCGATCATCGACGAGGAGCAGGTGCATTACAACTACTTCGACAACGTCAGCTCTCATATCGAGAGGCTCGGCCAAGTCTATCTCGCTCAGGTCGCAGGCACACCGTCTGAGACAGGACTGCAGACCATGGGCTTTGTGGCCCGCCGAGGCGGTGCCGGGGAAACGAAGGCCGGGGCTTGAGGCCGCCGACCCTCCTCTTGCAAAGACCTGTCGATTGATTCCATCGTGCCCGAGGCAATGCTCGGACGAGACAGGGTGGCCAGTTGGCAGTAGCGATGACACGCTGGCCTCTCTGAAAAAAGGAACTGTTAGAGTCGGTCTGAGCCTGTCGCTCCATAGTCGCCTCTTGCCCTCTTCGCCCAGGGGGCCCTGCGATGGCAGGACCCGACAGGTCATGGGGACCCGCGCAGTTCCCTCTCCAGCCGTGCCCTTAGGCCCGTGTACCGGTGACGGATCTGCTCGTTCTTGACCGCGATGGCTAGGGCCTTGTAGCTCCCCACGATCACCACGAGCCGCCGGGCGCGAGTGATGGCAGTATAGAGGAGGTTCCTTTGGAGCATCAGATAATGCTGTGTCACCAGCGGCAGGATCACGGCGGGATACTCACTGCCCTGGGACTTGTGCACTGATATGGCGTAGGCCAAGACCAGTTCGTCCAGCTCTCCCAGGAGGTAAGGGACATGCTGATCATCGAACCGCACCCACACCTTGCCCTCGGTTTGATCCACACCGCTCACGATGCCGATGTCCCCGTTGAAGACCTCCTTCTCGTAATTGTTTCGGATCTGCATCACCTTGTCGCCCTCGGCAAACCTCCTGAGCCCGTGGATGATCCCCCCCCTACAAGGGTTCAGGCGTTCATGTAGGAGACGGTTCAGCTCCTCTGTCCCCAGCGGCCCTCTGTGCATGGGGCTCAGGACCTGGATCTCCTCCTTGGGATCCAGCCCGAATCTCTTGGGGATCCTCTCGGAACAAAGCTCGAGGATCGTATCTTGGATGCGTTCCGGATCGGACTGTGAGACGAAGTAGAAGTCGGAGAGCTCGTCCCTGTCAACTCGTTCCCATCGAGGGGGTTCCCCCTGATTGACTCGATGGGCATTTGCCACTATACCGCTCCTAGCGGACTGTCGAAAGACCTCCCGGAGGGTCACCACCTCCGCGACCCCAGAGCTGATAACGTCCTTGAGGACGTTTCCCGGACCCACCGAGGGGAGCTGATCTACGTCCCCCACGAGTATGAGGGACGAGGTCGTGGGGATCGCCGCAGTGAGGTGGTACATGAGGGGGGTGTCCACCATGGAGGCCTCGTCGATGAGGACCACGTCAGCGCTCAACGGTCGCTGCTGGTTTCGCAGAAAAAGGCGCTGTTTGGGTTGGAATTCCAGGAGACGGTGAATGGTCTTGGCCTCGCACCCTGTCGCCTCCGACAGCCTCCTGGCCGCCCTCCCGGTCGGGGCCCCGAGGGCCACCTTGGCCCCTGCCCTGGTGAGGACCCTTAGGAGGGCACGCATGGCTGTGGTCTTTCCTGTCCCAGGTCCCCCGGTGACCACCAATATCTTCTCCTGCAGCGCCTTGTGCAATATGTCGCGCTGCCCTTGATTGAGGGATATGCCGTTTGAAGGGGACCTGAGATCCTCAGGATGGATGGCCCTCGGGGAGAGGCTCGTGGGAGCCCGCCTGATGGAGGCCAAGCGGTGGGAGATACCTACCTCTGCCTCGTGGAGCCACTTGAGGTAGGCCCGTTCCTCTATACCTCCTGTCTCGAGGACCAGCTCCCCGGCTTTGGCCGAACGATCCAAGGCCTCCTCCAAGATCGGCTGCTCAACGCCCAGGAGTTCCCCAGCCTTCTCCAAGAGTTCCTTTTTGGGGAGGTATACGTGCCCATCCTCCGCCTGGGTCTGGAGCGTGTAGAGGAGCCCGGCGCGGCACCTGGCCATGCTCGTGGGGGCTAGGCCGATGCTCTTGGCGATGCCGTCGGCCTTCTTGAAGCCGATCCCGAAGACATCCGAGGTCAATTGATATGGGTCCTGTAGGACCCGGGCTATGGTCTGCCGGCCGTAGACCTTGAATATGCGGTGGGCGAATGCCGGGCTCACCCCGTGGCCCTGGAGGAAGACCATCACCTCTCTGATGCCCTCGTGCCTTCCCCAGGCCTTCCTTATGCCCTCGATGCGGGTTGGACCTATCCCTGGCACCTCCATGAGTCGCTCAGGTTCATTCCCCATGACCTCGAGGGTCTCTTCTCCAAAACACTCGACGATCCTCTTGGCCATTACGGGTCCGATGCCTGGGATGAGCCCCGAGGAGAGATACTGCACCATCCCCTCCAAGGTGGCAGGCGGCCGGATCTCCGCCTCCTCCACCTGAAATTGGCGCCCATACCTTGGGTTCATGACCCAGGTCCCCCTCAGTCGCATCTGGGTGCCCTGGATCGCTGCAAAGCGTCCTACTGCTGTCACCTCCTCTCCGTGAGGGACGAGGCTCAGCCGGGCCACCACATATCCGTCTTCCTCGGCCTCATAGACGACCCTATCGAGGGTCCCCTCGATGACATCGAGCCGTGATTCGACCATCCGGTCCATGCCCCTGCGCTGATCCCTATGTATTTCCTTGCCCCGCCCCAGGGCCCCTCCTCTTCCTCAGGGCCCCTCCCTCGGGGGGTCCGGAGGCGAACCTTCTCCCCTTTTTCCTCGCAACCGGGCAGATCTCCTCAGGATCGAAGAGGGGGAGCTGACGGCAGGCCAGGCACCTGGCGACGCCCTTCTGATACGCGTTGTTGCGACAGACGTCTTCATGGACCCAGCACTCCCTGTGGGCGCACCATTCGTAACCGGGCTTCGATTGGGGATCCATGACGAGTTTGGTCACCATCGCCTCGTCCGCCGGACAGCACGGGCCTCCAAGGGGAGGTCTCATGCCTCGGGAGTGTCTCCGAAGAGGGCCTCGACGAAGACCCTGGCATCGAACTCCTGCAGATCATCCAGCTTCTCCCCCACCCCGATGTACCTGATGGGGATATCCAGCTCCGAGGCGATGGCCACCAGGATGCCCCCCTTGGCTGTCCCATCCAGCTTGGTCATCACGATCCCGGTCACCCCCACGGCCTCATGGAACATCTTGGCCTGGGAAATGGCGTTCTGCCCGGTGGTGGCATCGAGGACGAGGAGCACCTCATGCGGGGCACCCGGCACCACCTTGGCCGCCACCCGTTGGATCTTCTTCAGCTCGTCCATGAGGTTGACCTTGGTGTGCAACCTCCCAGCGGTGTCCAGGATAACCAATTCGGTCCCCCTTGTCTTGGCAGCCTGCAACGCATCATAGACCACCGCTGAGGGATCCGCGCCCTTTTGCTGTCTGACCACATCCACCCCTGCCCTGTCACCCCAGATCTCCAGTTGCTCTATGGCAGCCGCTCGGAAGGTATCCGCGGCCACTAGCAACACCTTGTGCCCGTCGTCCTTCCACTGCCGCGCCATCTTGGCTATGGTGGTGGTCTTCCCCACCCCGTTGACACCCATGGCCATGACCACGAAAGGCCGTTGCCCGGTGAGCCTCAAAGGGCCCTCCCTGAGCTGGAGGATGGAGGTGATTCCCTCCCTCAGGCGCTCCCTCAGGATATGGGGATGGTCCTTGTCTTGGCGTCTTGCATGTTCCTCTAAATCTCGGATCAGACGCGATGTGGTCTTGACCCCGATGTCAGCGCTTATCAGGACCTCCTCTATCTCTTCCAGGGTCTCTCCCTCGAGCCTGACCTTGCCCATGAGCAGCCGGTCCAGCCTTCGAACCAAACCCTCACGAGTCTTCTTGAGCCCTTCCTTCAGGCTGCGAAAGAACCCCTTCTTCCCCTCCCGCTCCATTTCCCCTTCCCATCGTCCGGACCTGGCAGCGCGGCATCCCCTGTCGCCAACCCTTTGTCCGTTGTATCGCCCCTGTTTGGGCGGACCGAAGGGCCGAGGACCGCGCGCCACTGTCTTCGACTATTGTAATCTCACCGAGATCAACTTGGACACACCAGGGGTCTCCATGGTTATCCCATAGAGTATGTCGGCCATCTCCATGGTGCGTTTGTTGTGCGTCACCAGGATGAACTGCGATCCCTTGGAGAGGTCCTTCACCATCTGGTTGAACCGATCGATATTGGCATCGTCCAGCGGGGCGTCCACCTCGTCCATGAGACAGAAAGGGGGCGGTTTTATCATGATCATGGCGAAGATCAGGGCAACGGCGGTGAGGGCCTTCTCGCCGCCCGACAGCAGCGAGATGCTTTGGAGCCTCTTTCCCGGCGGACGCGCCACGATCTCTACGCCCGCATCCAGCACATCGGATGCCTCGGTTAGAACGAGCTGTGCCTCGCCCCCCGTGAAGAGCAAGGGGAAGACCTTGCGGAATTGCTCGTCCACGGCCACGAAGGCCTCCCTGAACCTCCTCCTGGATGCCCGGTTGATCCTCTGGATCGCCTTTTGAAGGGATCGGATGGATTCCTCGAGATCCTCTTGCTGGCCGGTCAGGAAATCGTACCTGGCCTTGAGCTCCTCGTACTGCTCCGCAGCCGTCAAGTTCACATCCCCCATCTTCGCCAGGGACTCCTTCAGCTCAGCGAGTCTCTTCTCCTCGTCATCATCGGCAACCGCTGCAAGCCCTGCCGCCGCCTCCGGGATGGTCTCCAGGGCCATCTCCAGACGTCCCGTCAGATCCCCTTCCAAGTGCTCCATCCTCAGGGAGATCTCCCTCTGCTCAAGACGCAGCTCCTGCACGGCCTTCTCCAATTCCCTGGTGTGCCTCCTTTGCTGGACTAGGCCCTTCTCGCGCTCGGCAATGGAAGCACGCTGTTCCTCGATCTCTCTCTGAAGGGCTTGCACACTCTCTCGCGCAGCGCGGTGGTCCTGTACAAGGGCCTGCAGCTCCTCCTTCATCTGCCGTAGCCCTTCTCTCAGCGACTCTCCTCTCTGGATCCCATCCGAGAAGAGCGCCTCCTTCCTAGCCTTCTCCTCCATCAGTTCTTCTGTGCGCTCCCTGAGCCGTTGCGCTTCCCTGTGATGGCCATCGAGACGCTCCCCTACGGATGCCAGCTCCACTTGGGCCTTTGTGAGCTTGTCCCTGAGCTCATCGATCTCTCCCTGGAGGCGTTGTCTCTCTCCTTCCATGCCTTCTAGATCCCGCTCGGCCTCGCTGATCCTGGCCTCCATCTCACCCAGCCTTCCTGCCTCCTCTGCCAGGAGAGCCTGCACCTCTGAAAGCTCTTGGGAGCGCTCCTCGGCCTCCCAGCGCAAGAGTTCACGCCTCTGATGCGCCGTGCCCAGCGCCTCCTCGAGCCCCTTTATCTCCTTGTTGGCCTCGGCCAACTGGATCTCGGTGACATGGATCTCCTGCCTCACCGACTCCAGCTCCTGTCTCAGTGCAGATGTCTCCGACTCCAGCTCCTCTGCCACGCGACGATGCCCCGTCTCCTCCTCGGCCAAGAGCCTTATCCTGCGCTCCAGAGATCGGATCTCCCTTCTTCGCTTCAAGTAACCGGCCGAGGCGTCTCTTCGCTCGCCCCCCTCAAAGATCCCGGCAGGCGACAGGACCTCCCCCTGTCTCGTCACCAAGGTGGAGTGTCCATTGGAACGCCACACATCGAGGGCCTCTCGTGCCCCCTCCACCAACTTGACATCACTGAAGAACACCCCCGCGAGTGCCTCGTAACCTGGCTCCCACCGGACTTCTCGTGCCCACCCTTCCCATTGCCCTTCTCCATGGGAGGATCCGACTGCCTCCTTACCTCTCAGGGGCACGAAACTCACCCTTCCAAGACCCTTTTCCCGCACCACAGCCATGGCCTCCAAGGCCTCTTCCAGATCCTCCACGACCAGCGACTGGAGCCTGTCCCCCAAGAGACCGGACAGAGCGCTCTCGGCCCCCTCTGAGACCTCCATCACCTCTGCCACGACCTTCATGGCACGGTGGCCCAGGAGCTCACCACCTTCACTCAGGGCCCGAAGGGTCTTGACTCCCTCTGAGAACCCCTCCAAGGAACGCTGAAGCTCCACCATCCCCTCCAGCCGCGACCGCGCCTCCTGGATCTCCCCCCTGGTGGCATCCAGGATCGCACGGGCCTCTTTCCCCTTTGCCTCGGTCACCTCCAAGCGCCCCAAGAGGGCGGATCGCCTATGGTTCAGTTCTTCGAGGGTGGCTGCCGTCTGTCGGACCCGGGCCACCGCCTCATCCAGGCTCGTCCCAAGGGCGTGCATACGCTCCTCCAGGGCCCTTTGGTCCTGTTGGTTTCGCTCCAGAAAACGGCTGACCTCTTCTGCCTGCCGTTGGTGATGGATCTTTGAATTCCTCAGGGTCGCCCGTTCGCTCAGCCACTCCACCAACTGCGACTTCGCTGCCTCCATTCTGGATACGAGGCGATCCCTCTCCTCTCTCAACCCTTGGAGCATGGAACGGATCTCACCCTCGGCGCGCTCAGCCTCCGACTTCTCCCATTGGAGGCACCCCATCTCCCGTGAGAGCCGCTCCATCTCCTCGTGACTCTTGGCTATCCTCCCTTCCAACTCGGCGATCTCATCCTTGAGCAAGGCCCCCAAGTCCTCCAGCCTCTGGATCTCCTGGGAGTGGGAGCGCGCCTTGGCCTCCATGGAGTGGACGTCGTTCTCCTTCCGGAAGGCCCCCTCCTGGGCATCCCTCAAGGTCCGTTCCCTCTGGAGGAGGGAGAGACGTTCGCCCTCGATGGAGGCCTCCTCCACCTGGAGTCCGGTCTGACAGTCCGCCTCCTCTGATGCCAGTCGTCTACACTCCTCCTCGATGGCCAGCTCACGGGAGTGGAGATCAGCCCATTTCCTGAGCAGGATGCCCCTTTCCGCAGCCATGATACGGCAACGCAACTCCCTGAACCTCTCCGCCTTTCTAGCCTGTCTTTCCAAACCTTGGATCTGCTGGCCCAGTTCCCTCCTGACATCCTGGACCCGGATGAGGTTCTGCCGAGTCGCCTCCATCTTCCTCTGGGCCGCCTCTCGCCGGGCCTTGTACTTGCTGATCCCCGCCACCTCCTCGATGATCACCCTCCTCTCCTCCGGCTTGGAGTGGATGATACGGGCGACCCGATCCTGCTCCACAATGGCGTATGACCTGTTGCCCAGTCCTGTGTCCATGAAGAGTTCCCAAACGTCCCTTCGCCGGCAAGGGACCCGGTTGATGGTGTACTCGCTCTCGCCGGAACGGAAGAGCCTCCTGCACACCTCGATCTCCTCGCACCCGTCCAGATACGGTGGGGTATGACCATTGGTATTGGCAAAGGTGAGTATTACCTCCGCCATCCCCATGGGGTGATGGACATCGCTCCCATTGAAGATCACGTCCTCCATGATCGTGCCGCGCAGGGCCTTGGCGCTCTGTTCACCCATGGCCCATCGGATGGCATCCACGATATTGCTCTTGCCGCACCCATTGGGGCCGACCACCGCGGTGACTCCTGGCTGAAACTGAAAACAGGTCCTATCCAGAAAGGACTTGAAGCCTGAGATCTCCACCTTCTTCAGCTGCATCGACCTATCCTCCATGGATGGGAGGTGCACCCTGGGGACCCGCCCTCGGGACACCACGGCTGGGCCCATTATAGCAAAAGGGGCGGTCCTGTAAAGGAAAAATACTACAAGATGTGCCTGCCCGCGAAGCTGACACAACATATTGCTGTCCTTGCTGATGGGTCCGGGCCCATGCAGGGGTGCCCCAGGGGCCCCCTGCATGACCAGGAGGGAGAAAGACGAGGGGGGGTTTGACGGAGGGCGCTATCTCTTGTGCCGGACCGCGGCCTGGGCCGCTGCCAGGCGGGCGATGGGTACGCGGTAAGGGGAGCAACTCACGTAGTTCATGTTCACCCTGTGGCAGAACTCTATGGAGGCCGGATCGCCCCCGTGTTCTCCACAGATCCCTATCTTGAGGTCCTTGCGGGTGGCACGCCCCTTCTCCACACCCATGGCAACGAGTTGCCCCACCCCCTCCTGATCCAGGGTCTGAAATGGATCCGCGGGCAGCACCTTCTTGGAGAGATAGACCGGCAAGAAGGAGCCTACGTCGTCCCTGGAGAAACCGAAGGTCGTCTGGGTCAGGTCGTTGGTCCCGAAGGAGAAGAACTGAGCCCTCCTGGCTATCTGGTCGGCCACCAGACAGGCCCTCGGGATCTCGATCATGGTGCCTACCATGAACGGGAACACGACACCCTGCTCTTTCTGGACCTCTTTGGCGACAGCCTCCACGATCTCCTGCTGGTCCTCGAGCTCCTTCAGGCTCCCCACCAGTGGGATCATGACCTCAGGGAACACCTCCTTGCCCTCTTTGGCTAGCAAGGCAGCTGCCTCGAAGATGGCTCTCGCCTGCATCTCGGTGATCTCAGGATAGGTGATGCCCAGGCGGCACCCCCTGTGACCCAGCATGGGGTTGAGCTCATGGAGTTGATCTATGCGCGCCTGGATCCGCTCCAGCGGGATCCCCATCTCCTTGGCCAGTTCGGCCGACTGCTCCGGGGTCAGGTTGACGAACTCGTGAAGGGGCGGATCCAGGGTGCGGATGGTCACGGGGAGTCCTTCCATGGCCCTGAAGATACCTACGAAGTCATCCCTCTGAAAAGGCAAGAGCTTCATCACGGCCCTTCGCCGCTCCTCCTCGTTCTCGGCCACGATCATCTCCCGCATGGCCATGATCCTCTTGGGATCGAAGAACATGTGCTCTGTGCGGCAAAGCCCTATCCCCTGGGCCCCGAACCCCCGCGCTAAAGCTGCGTCTCGAGGGGTATCGGCGTTTGTGCGAATCCCGAGCTGACGCACCTGGTCAGCCCAGGTCATGAGCTCCTTGTACCACGGGTTTCCCTCCGGGTCCGCGGGCAGCAAGGGGATCTCCCCCTTGTACACATGCCCCTTGGTGCCATTAAGGGTGATCCAGTCGCCCTCACGCAGGACCTCTCCCTGTACCCGTACGGTCTTCTCATCAACGTCGATGTCCAGGGCCCCGCAGCCCACTATGCAGCACTTCCCCCACCCCCTGGCCACCAGGGCCGCATGGCTGGTCATCCCACCCTTGGAGGTGAGGATGGCATCCGCGGCATGCATCCCGTGGACGTCTTCCGGTGAGGTCTCGGCCCTGACCAGAACGACCTTCTTTCCCTCCTTGGCCCATGCCTCTGCATCGTCCGCTGTGAGGACTATCTGTCCCACGGCCCCTCCTGGACCTGCCGGGAGCCCCTTGGCCAGGACCTTGGCCTCGGCCTCCCTCTTGGGATCCAACATGGGGTGGAGCAATTCGTCCAACTGGGCCGGTTGGACCCTGAGCAGCGCCTCCTCCTTGGATATCAGTCCCTCCTTGCACATGTCCACTGCCATGCGGATCGCGGCCACCCCGTTTCTCTTCCCCGTCCGGGTCTGGAGCATCCACAGGGTCCCGTCCTGGATGGTGAACTCTATATCCTGCATATCCCTGAAGTACTTCTCCAGTCTCCTCTGTATCTCGTCGAGTTGTCTGTACAACTCCGGCATGGCCTCTTCCAGGGAGACGACCCCGGCTGCCTCACCTACTCTCCCCGACTTGTTGATGGGGAAAGGGGTTCGGATCCCGGCCACCACGTCCTCGCCCTGGGCGTTGGGGAGCCACTCCCCGTAGAAGGTGGGGTCTCCTGTAGCCGGGTTTCGGGTGAAGGCCACCCCGGTGGCCGATAGGTCCCCGGTGTTCCCGAAGACCATGGCCTGGACATTGACGGCCGTGCCCCAGTCGTCGGGGATGCCCTCGATGCGTCGATAAGCCACCGCTCGCTTTCCGTTCCATGACCTGAAAACGGCCCCGATCCCCCCCCAGAGCTGCTCCATCGGTTCATCCGGAAATGGCCGGCCCATGTGTTGGTATACCTTCTGGAGAAAGACCTCCACCAGGGCCTTGAGGTCCTCTGCCGTGAGCTCCGTGTCCAGGGTGATCCCGCGCCTCTCCTTGAGGTGTTCCATCTCCCTCTCCAGGACCTGCCGGATACCCTGTCCTTCTGGTGGCTCGATCCCCTCGGCCTTCTCCATGACCACATCCGCGTACATCATTATCAGGCGGCGGTAAGCGTCATAGGCAAACCGCTCGTTTCCGGTCCTCCGGACGAGGCCAGGTAAGGTCCGGCTCGTCAGGCCTATGTTGAGCACAGTCTCCATCATGCCAGGCATGGACCTCCTGGCACCCGAACGGACCGACACCAGAAGTGGGTTGTCGGGATCGCCGAAACGCGCCTTCATGATCCCTTCCACCCTCTTCATGGCCTCTTTTACCTCTTTATCGAGTCCAGGCGGGTATGTCCTGTTGTTCTGGTAATAATAGGTGCACACCTCGGTGGTGATGGTGAACCCAGGCGGGACCGGGATACCCAGATTGGTCATGTCGGCAAGCCCTGCCCCCTTTCCTCCCAACAAGTCCCTCAGGGACTCCCCCCCTTCGGCTCGATCCCCACCGAAGGTATACACATAGACCTGGCTCATATCCTGTTCCTCCGGATCCAAAAGGGTCATTCCATAAACAACTACGGGCTGATTCGTGCCGCTGATCGTATCAACTGCTCGACTTCTTTGGCTTTTCTGCCTCCTCCTTCAACAGCTCGTCGAAGGGCGTCGGGTCCATCTCGAACCGGTTCTC
>CAZOXN010000037.1:0-11084 GCA_964583655.1 uncultured Desulfarculaceae bacterium
CTCTTGGAGAGGAAATGAGCCTTCTGAGGAGGATCTTCCGGGGGTCGCAACCGTCCGCGGATTCGGGCGAGCAGTCACAAGAGCGCGACCGCGGGCTCCTGGTGTTCGAGCACACCAGCGAGGTGATCCGTGCGGAGTCGCGCCTCAAGAAGGAGGGTTTCCAGATCCGAATCAAGGGCCCACCTCCGGGGTTGAGGACAGGGTGCGATATGGTGATCGAGTTTCCACTGATCCAGGAGCTGGCTGTCCGAAGGGTCTTGGGGGAAGGGGGAATAAACGTGAAGGCGGTCGTGCCTGTAGAGGACCCATTGTTGGAGCCAGTATCCCTCGTTCGGGTAAAGCAGTTCGGGGATTACCTGATGGTCAGGGCTGCCAACATGAAGCTCACGGTGGACAAACGAGACGGGCTCATCGTCAACGTCTCCGGGGGTGGATGTCCTGATGTCCCTTACCTGGCCGAGGCACTGGTGGGAAAGAGGCTCTTTGAAGCACCAGAGCCGCGCGGCCTGGGGCACACACTGTGCGGATACGCCCTGCAGATGGCCTTTGAGGAGATCACGCGGCTGTGTCCTGGTTAGTGGTCGGAACCGTCCCCGATGAGGAGTTCCCTCTGGTGGAGGGGCCATGCGTGATGACAGGGTTGAGGCTCATGGTCTCGGGCCAGGAGGTCAAGATCGCGAGGGGTACCCCGGCCCTGCTCGCTGCGGCTTGCCTCACGGCCCAGGTCATGGGAATCCAAGGACCTCAGGCCCTCCTTGCCGGTGACATTGGGATCGGTCGGGGGAGCGCCCGGATCTATGAACATCTCTCCCGGATCCTCAAAGCGAGATCACCTCGTGGCATCACCTTCCACTACATCCAACCGGACCTGGATTGGCACAACCGGATTCTGGTGGAAATAGAAGAGTTGAGCCCAAGGCCAATGCTCGTGGCCGATGCTGGTTACATGTACGTGGCCAAGATGAGCGGTTACGCCTCCTCGTACGACCTGTTTACGCCGGATGTCGGGGAGATGGCCTTTCTGGCAGATGAGGGGGCTCCCCATCCATTTTACACCCGCGGGTTCCTCACCGAGGAGGAGGATCGGGTGCCTGACCTCGTGACTCGGGCCTACAGAACCGGAGGTGCGGCAGGGCACCTGCTGGTGAAGGGGCATTGCGATCATATCGCGGCCAAAGGCGAGATAGTGGCCAAGGTCTGCGAGCCATGCATAGAGGCCATGGAGCCCATAGGGGGGACAGGGGACACGCTGACCGGCATAGTCACTGGTCTGCTGGCAGCCGGGCTGCCTGTGGTCGAATCATGCCTCAAGGGGGCAGAGGCGAACCGCTCGATGGGGGCCCTGGCCTGCCCGACCCCCGCCTCCTCGGTGAAGGACTTGCTCCATTTCCTCCCGCGCTCCTTGGAGGATCTGCCACGCGGTAAGACCGTCACGGTGAAGACCGGGCCGTAGGAGCCCGATGAGACACCGAGACCTCGGTCCACGTCAGGAAGGGCCCCGTGGCCCCATACTCATTCAAATCCTCCCGATGCTAGGCACAAGCCGTTCCCTACCCCCGTCGTTCCAGTCAGGGCCCTTTAGGCCTTGCCCTCCTTCTCCATCACCTCGTCGACCCACTTCAGTGCCGCGGAGGTATATGGAAACCCGCACGTGGTGAAGGAGAGGAGGACCGCGTGATAGATCTCGTCCCGGCTAGCCCCTTCCTGGAGCGCCCTCCTGGCGTGGGAGCGGATCGCCCCCTCTGAGTTCATCCCGATGGCCACTCCCAGCTTGACCAGATGGGCCGACTTCTGGTCCAGGGGGCCATGTTCATGGATCCTCCTGGAGAGCTCATGATAGGCATCATGTATGGCCGGGAATCGCTTCTGGAAGCTCAAGTAGATCTCCGGCATGTATTCCATGGTACACCTCCTGATGGCCTTCATGGCGAACCTATGAGATCGCCAGGAATCTGGGGGAGGCTTCGCACGGCTTCTGCCTGGCCATGTGCCGCGGCCTACGCCTCGCTCGACCCCCTTGGTCCCACAGTCCCCTTCAGGTTAGAATCGTATCACAGAAAAGCCCAAGCTGTGAGGCGATCGTATCGAGGGCTCTGGGTGTCTCCTGGCCACACCCGGGTGAGACATCCAACCGCTGGAGGCCGCGATGTTTCCCATGGAGTTCGACCACAGGGTACTGAGTTCCCTCCCTTTGCCAACTGAGGAAGGGATCAAGATGCTCTCCTCGGTCCTCCAGGCCATGGTGGTGCGCAGGGTGCTGCCGCACTTCAAGAGAAAAAGGGGGACAGATCCAATCCTCTTGGCCAGGGTGGGCGAGCGTCTCTCCATTCGAAGGATGGAGGACGACGAGAACCTCGTCAGGGTGATCAGTTTCGTCCGCCGAGAGGACAAGGGTTGGCTTATCAGGATCCACGAGCGAGTCTTCGATTACCTAGCCTTTGTGATCCCGAGCGACCCTGAGAAGAGGCTGGGCGAAGGGACGCACGAGGAACGAAAGGTGCTCTCCTTCGCCGAGTTCATGCTGCGCCATGAGTTGGAGCACATCCTCTACCCTGATAGCAGAGAGGGCATGGTGGTGCGCTCTGACGTGGAATTCGCCATGGACCGCCGGTTGGATGACCCGACTTTCTACCGAACCCTGAGGGAGGCCCTCGATGACGACATGAACGGCATCAAGGGAGACCGTTACCTGTCCATGATCAACCAGGCGGAACAGGGCAGGGGATACGAATCGATCATCAACCGGGTCCTCGACGAGCATGCCAAGGCCATGGTCGACGCCCCTCCCTCGTTTGCCCGAGATGTCTTTCCCCATCTCGACGTCGAACTCAAGACCAGAGTCCTGGGGGAGTGCTACCGCAGGAGCAGGAGCACCTCCTATTCGCTGCTGAGACGCGCATCTTTCCTCCAGACCCTCTTCGGCCTCCTCGGCATACTGATCAAGGGACAGAGGACGGAGGTTATGGAGGTCTTCAATGCGTTCAAGGATCGTTGGGGGCTGGTCTATCTTCTCCATGAACTCGACCTCCCGGAGGGGAGTCTGGAGGAGAGGGGGCCTGAGGAGCTCTTGGGGTTGCTCCGGGAACGCCTGGAGGCAGTGCGCGAGGAGGCTCCTGCCCCAGCCACGGCCACCACACCTGCCCCACAAGGAGGACCGAGCAGCGAACTGCCCTCGACCCTTCCGCCACAAAGGACTCTGACGGACCGAATAGAGGACGCTCGGAAGGACTCGAGGTTTCCCCGTCAAGTGATGGAGGTGATAGACAAGAACAAGATCAACGCCGTGGGACATAGCGGCTCCAAGTACAGCGAGCTCATAGAGACCCTGCTGGCCGTGCCCTGGGGCAAGATACAGCCCATCACCGTCTCTGCGGCCTCCTTTGAGGAAGGGCTTGATAGGTCTCACTACGGGCTCCGCAGGCCCAAGGAGGTCCTATGTGACTTCTTCGCCAACCTCATCTGGCGATATCAGCGTGCCAGGGAGCAAGGGCTACCCACCTCCTCCCAAGGCGGGCAATGGCGTCGAATGGGGAGCGCGTTTCTACTCGTTGGACCCCCCGGGGTTGGAAAGACCTCCCTTGCCATCTCGGTGGCACAGAACCTGGGGATCCCATATCACAAGATATCCCTGGGCGGTATGAGGGACGAGACCGACATCAGGGGCCATGGCTTCACATACGAAGGCTCCAAGCCGGGGGCCATAGTCCAAGGTCTCGTGAAGATGGGGGTCATGAACGGGATGTTCATCATGGACGAGGCGGACAAGACCGAGAAGTTCGCCATCGCCACCCTCCTGGAGATCCTGGATCCTGAGCAGAACCACCTCTTTCACGACAAGTATACCGAGACGACTGTGGATATCGACCTCTCCAACTGCCATTTCGTGCTAACGGCCAACACCTTGGACACCGTCCCGCCCGCTGTTGTGAACCGTTGCGAGGTCGTGATGCTGGACCGATACAGCGTGGAAGAGAAGGTGTGCATCGCCACGCAACACCTGATTCCACGGGTGAGAGAGAGGTACCAGGTGGGCGGCGAGGAGATCCTCTTCGACCCAGTCGAACAATCCGACCTCATCAGGTACCTGGTCAAGAATTACACGTATGAGGCGGGCGTCCGGGAGTTGGAGAGAGTCATTCGCACCTTGTTCCTGCGTATACAAAGGAAAGAGGTCCTGGGCAAAGGGCGGTACGGGATCCGCATCACCAGGGAAAAGATCAAGGAGTATCTGGAGGAGCCTGCGCGTCCAAGGCAGATCAGCAAGGAAGATCGCGTGGGAGAGATCCTGGCCCTGGGGGTGGATGCCGAAAGGGGTATTGGATCGGTCATACCCATCCAGGCCACTCAGATCCACCTGGGGCGTGCAGGAGAAGGGGGGCGACGGGGGCATCTGAGCATCGTGCACGCCACCGGGAACATCGAGAGGGTGATGGACGAGAGCCGGAAGGTGGCCACCACCGGCATATACCACTGCGCCCAAGGACTGGGAATAGACCTGCAACGGATGGGAGAACCCATTCATCTCCACTTCATGGGAGGTTCGACCAGGAAGGACGGGCCATCCGCGGGCGGGGCGATAGCGCTGGCCTTGGCCTCCCTTCTCTCCGGCAAGGAGGTGCGCAGGGATGTGGCCATGACAGGGGAGATCGACACCCATGGCCGGATAATGGCAGTGGGGGCCCTGGAGGTCAAACTCGAGACTGCCTGTGACGCTGGGTGCAAGACCATGATCATCCCGAGGGAGAACCTGAGCGGAGAGGGCGGGATCGGTCGTCTGCCGGATGCCCTCAAGCAGGAGCTCCAGATCCTCACCTACGAGCAGTGGAGGGGTCCTCACGAGCCTTTCGATTACAACAGGCAAGTGCTGCAGGTGGTGGCAGTGGATGACATAATTCAGGCCGCGGAGATCGCCTTCCTGGACAGGGCCGAGATAGAGGCAATGGTCTCGAGCCTTATCCCTCATGCCCACGCGGTGGCCCAGGCCCTGTCATCTCCCGCGAAGGGGCGCTGCCGGCACCTCCAGATTGTCCTGATCAAGGATCCCTGGGAGGTGGGCTGGGATCCATCGGGTATTACCACCTGGGGGGCTTGTGATCAGTGCGTGCTGCTGACCCTCCCTGCGGCCCGCCAAGCCCTGAAGGACAAGGGGTTGGACACCGAGGGGAGGATCCACATAAGGGAGTTCCACCCCGACCAGGAGGGCCTCACTCAGGTGGTCCGTGAGATCCTGGGTCAGAGCACGGCCAGCGAAGGCCCAGTCTCTGTCTCCCTGGTTGCGCCCTTCTTCTTCATAAGGAGGGACGGGATCAGGGCCGAGGCGTTTCCACCGGGTCCCGGCTTCGCGGGGTTGAGGCTGATCGCCAACAATTACACGGCGCAAGATGTCAAGATCAAGGGGTGCAAGGGGGTGCTCAGTCGCGTCTACAGTCATCTCGGATGCCTGGAATCACCGATGATCCATGAGTCTCCCTTTGTCAAGGCCAAGGATGGGATCTATGTCGTCGATCTCTCGTTCATGCCGGAGAAGTATCGGCTCGACATACAGCGGGCAGAGCAACTCCTCGGCAGGATCCTGAGTCAGTGGCTGATGGCGGTGGAGGGGAGAGGTGATTCCGGCTCTACGGTCGCGACCCCTTGTACAGCGTGTTGACCCCAGCTCGTCCCAAGTGAGGGGACATCTCCCCCAAGGTCTCTGGGACAGGTGTCACAGGCCCAGGGGGCTTGCGGACCAAGCTCGATGCATCTGGGGGACAAGTGCTCAAGCACAGCCCGCAGCCTGTGCATGGTTCAGGCTCCACCGCGGCCGCCTCTTCCTTGAGCTCGATGGCGCTTACCTGGCAGCGCCTCTGAGATTCGCAGCGGATCATGGCGCCGGCCGCTGAGCTGCCAACGCTCGAGGTCCTCGAATGAACCGCACCGAGAAGCATTGCCGGAATACACAGCATTGCCCCCTTTTCTCCTTTACCGTACAATGAGGGCCTCGAAGCCATTCTCCATGTCCAGGAGGCGTCATGCCGTCCCGCAACAACAAGGTCCTTTCCTTCGACCTGGACGGGACCCTCGTCCAACACGATTTCAGCAGCGCTGTCTGGAGGGAGGCCATCCCGGCGCTCTTGGCCCGCGAGAGGGGTATCCCATTGGAAGATGCCAAGACCTGGGTCTACAGGGAGTACGAGAGCGTGGGGGAGGGGTCCCTGGAATGGTACGATCTGGGTTACTGGTACAGGCGGTTTGGGTTGCAAGAGGAGTGGAAGGAGACTTTGGAGAGATACAGGCCCCTGATAAGGGCCTTCCCAGAGGTCCCCGAGGTCCTGCGGGAGGCGAGCGAGACCCACCGATTGATCATCCTCTCCAACGCGAGCCGCCCTTTCATCCAGGAAGAGATGCGGGCCACGGGGTTGAGCGGTTTCTTCGAAAGGGTCATATCCGCCACTTCCGACCTGGGCGAAGTCAAGAAGACCAGGGAGTTCTACACGAAGGTATGCAGCCTCCTGGCTTTGGACCCACACGAACTGATCCATGTAGGAGATCACTGGGAGTTCGATTATCTGGCCCCGCAGGAGGCAGGGGTCAGGGCCTACTTCCTCGACCGCTCGGGAAAGGGCAACTGTGGAGACGTGGTGAGGGATCTGAGGGAATTCGTCCAACGTCTGATGAGCCCGGGAAGCGGACGGAACTGAGCACGGTGCCGCACCAAGATCGATGATGCCTTTTTCCGCGTTTGGCGATGCGCCCTCGATGTGCACCGGCAGGGGGGCACTGCCCCCCTGCGTTTGCCTCCAAGGGCTACCAGGTGACCTTGACGACGGCCTGGGCCTTCCCCTGGAGTCCCGTGTAATGGCCACTGCCCTCTACGGCCCTCCTGATGCACTCCAGGAGAGATCGATCCTGGACCGTGGTGTTGACGATGTCCACGGCCTCAACCTTGCCGTCGGAACCGATCTGGATTCGGAGCACGGCCTCCCAACCAGGGACCACGCCGGGAGACTGACAGGCGCGACCTTCCAATGCCTTTCTGACACCACGCTCCAGGGAGGCAAGATCCACGGCGCCTCGGACCTCTTCCACCCGGATCCTCGGGGCCTCGGCCACCCGGGCTTCCTCCGATTCCCGGACCTCTCCCATATCTCTTTGGGCTGGCCACCGGCCTTTGTCCGTTCCCATTATCGGGCCTTGGCCCGCTCGGGATGCCGGTTTGGCGACTCGGTGAACACCCCCTACGGCCAGATCCGATACCCCCTCAGGAAGTGGTAGGGGCTGTTCGACCGTCACCACGGTCCCATCGCCGCGTCTCATGGTGTCCACTGCCACGAAAGAGGTGAACTGGGTCATAAGGCCGTACTTGAGCCCGAGGGCCGTGATTTCCTTGGCCCTGGCCCCATCCTCACGGAGGCGTTCCATGTCCGAGAGGCGCATGATGCGGTGCCTGGCCCAGAGGAGAGCAAGGGCCCGGTTTCCCGGAGACTCCGATGCCTCCGAGACCGATATGACCTTTTCGAAGTCGCCATGGGCACTCCTCCCACGAATGACCACCTCTCCCTTGGGGCTCCCCTCATACTTCCCGAAGAGCACCAAAGGGCGCAGTGCGAAGAGGTCCGGCAAGGTCAAGGGCTCCACATCGTACACCCGAAGGCCCCGAAATGAGACACGGATGTCCGTGAGGACAGGGCTTTGGACGTATTCCTTGAAGCGAGCGGCCTGCCTGCGCGCTTCTTCCTCGTTGATGATGACGAATGGCTCCCCATACCCGGCCCTGGCCATGCCCTCTATGAGATGGCGGTTCACAGAGGAGCCTATGCCAAAGGCGAACAGATTGGCCTCCCCTAGCCTCTGGCGTACCAACTCGAAGGCCTGGGGTTCCACGTCCACATATCCATCGGTGGCCACCACCACTATGCGCGAAACCCCCTGAGTCCGGGGCAGTCGGAAGGCCCTCTCCAGGGCAGGGAGGAGCTCAGTGCCCCCTCCCCCTTTCTGAGATTGAATCCAGGACACGGCCTTCCTCTTATTCGCCTCCGTGGCCTGGAGGGACCCTGATTCGGACAGTACCGCGGACCCCCCTGAGAAGAGCAGTACGTTCACGAAGTCCCTCGGCTCTAGCTTACCGATGATCTCCGTCATCAGCTCCTTGGAGACACGCAAAGGGAAGCCGTTCATGGATCCCGAGACATCGACTATGAAGATGTACTCCCTGGGGAGCAGGGCGTCGTTCATCACCCTGGCCGGGGGCTCCATCATGAGCAAGAAGAGGTTTTCCTCCTCCCCCTGGTACAGCACGATCCCGCTTTGGATCTGTCCCCCGGCGAGGGCGTATCTCAGCACGAAGTCCTTGGTGCCCGCATTGGGGTCCTCGGCGACCCTCATCCGTGCGTGGCTCCGCCCCGAGTATTCCACCTCCACGGAGTGGCTGGGGCTGCTCAACTGCGAGATGGGGACCCCTGGGTCGAGTTCCACGTTCAGCCCGAACCCATACGGGGACGGCTGGCCCGAATGCAGGTACGGATTCCGAATCCATCTCTCCGTGTCCGGGGCCCCGGCCCGTGGGGTATTGGAATACCTCGGGCCCACCACCGCAGGGTACACGAACTCGTATACACCATCCCGTGGCTCCAAAGTCTCCACATAGTTCAGCTCCACCTTGATCTCATCCCCGGGGAGGATGTTGGAGACATTCATGTGGAACACGTTGGGCCTCTGCTGCTCCAGGAGCGAGGCCGTCTGTCCCGCTTGTCTCGCATGTTCGTAAGTCTCCCTGGCCTTGGACCGCTCCATTATCTTGGCATGGATCACCCTCTCGCCGATCGTCATCCGCATGGCGTGCACAGCCGCCCGGGTGGAGGCCGGAAACACGTACAGGGCCTCCAGGGTCCTGTGCCCCTCATTCCTGTAGGTCTGCACGATGGTGACATCGGCTATGACACCGACTATCCTGACCGAGGCCTCCGTGGCCTTGAGGGGGAGTTGGTCCGTAGTCGGGTCATCGCTCTGGACGAAGAAGAATGGGGCCAGCGTCCTATCTCCCATGGTGTCAGCCTTCACCCCGCGGTCCACCTTAGGCGGACCCCCCAAGGCGAATCGCGTCGCTGCCATGGCGGCCATGACCAGCATTGCTGTCAGGAATCGCGTTCTCCATCCCATCTGGTTGTGCCTCCTTTCCGCAAAGCTCCTACCTATCTGGGACTGTGGATATCTCCTCTGAAGGTCCTTACGCACGCCCGAGGGCATTGGGTCTAATCTCATGGCTTTTCGGTGTGGAGACCCACGGGACGTGCATGGGCGGGGGCCCTGCGAAGGCCCCAAGACCTCCTTGCCAGGCTCATGCGTATTAGAAACAGGGGGGGGCTGACCCTAGGGGTCCGTCTCGGCCTTTGACAGTGGGCAAAGATAGCTCAACGGAATTGAATCACTTCCACGGAAGTGGTAGGCTCGGGATTGCTCACCGGGGGTGGTGGCATTTCTCTTCGCTTCAAGTCTTCCGCCCTGCCTGCGCCAAGCGGGGCGCAGCAGGCAGGCAAGTCGCTCCGAGAAACACCACCACCCCGCCATCACTTACGTGGGCTCCATCCGGTCCAGAGGGACCGTCAGGTCGGTCCCGTGGCCACGCGGAGCGTACTCTGGAGAGGCCCGAGAGGTGTCAGAGGGGGAGTTGTGTCTCGAGAAGTTGAGCGACGAGGATCTCATGGGGCGCTTCGCTCATGGGGATAATCAGGCCTTCGAACTGCTCCTCAGCAGGTACAGACAGCAGCTGTACGGTTTCATCTACAGGAACCTGGGGCGCCACGACCGGGCCGATGACGTCTTTCAGGACGTGTTCTTCGAGGTGATAAGGGCCAGGAGGCAGTACCGTCCTGGACTCAAGTTCTCGGCCTGGCTGTTCAGGATCGCGAGGAACAGGGCCGTGGATCGGCTTCGCAGGGACGCATTGAGGGAGATGGCTTCCCTGGACGACCCTAGGGAAGGAGAGGGCGGTGATGGTGATGGCCTCGTGGGGCGCATGGCCTGTGCACAACCCGACCCGGAGCGCGTGGCCATGGAGAGCGAGCTTGCCCGCGCCCTGGAGGTGGCGATGGACAGATTGCCTCATGAGCAACGTGAGGTCCTGTGGCTCAAGGAGACATCGGGCCTTTCCTTGGCCGAGGTGGCCCGGGTTGTGGGGACATCGGAGAATACCGTGAAGAGCCGCCTGCGCTATGCCCTGGAGAAGATCAGGGCCGAATTGGGACGGCAGGGGTACGAGCCATGAACTGCGAGGAGGCACTGGACCTCCTGGTCGTATATCTATACGGGGAGCTGGACGCGGAGAGGGCCGAGGCCCTTCGGTCCCACTTGGCACAATGTCCCCAGTGCGCGGTAGAGTTGGACGGGCTCTCCTGGGTGCGCCGGCTGGTGAGCTCCAGGGAAGACCCAACCCCATCCCCCTTGGCCATCCAACGCCTCGTGGCCGAGGCCAGGGAGGACACCTCCCATGCTCGGACCTTTTGGGGGCTTGGTTGGCTGAAGGCCGCGATACCTCTCTGCTTCATGGTGGCCGCTGGGGGATGGATCGCCCTTCATTACAGCGAGCGCACAGGTTCCTGGGAGAGATTGGTGGGCCCACAGCATGAGGATGCGGTCAAGACATCCCCAGGACACGAGAGGGATCTCCAAAGGGCCGAGACCTCGACATCTCCGGGAATGAAGGCCGAAACGGAGGAAGAAGTGTCAGGGCGGTCCCCGGGGCGGCTTCGGAAGGAGGAGGCCGAGGACAAGGCTGGGGAGGCCTTTGTCTCCAAGACTCCTAGGTCCAAGGGGGCAGGACCTCCAGGTGTCGCGACCCGATCCGGGGCCCGGTCGATGGTCTCGGATGGGAGGCCCACACGGCCCCTTTCTTCCGAGACCCTCACTCCTCAGAGGCCACAGATGGCGTCCCGACCCCCCCGAGGTCCTCCTCAAGATGGTGCGGCCGACACCACCTCGCTGGCGGAGGCGCGGGTCGGGGGCGAGGGGACGGGAGGCCCTTCCGAGGACGTCGGAACGGAGAAGGCTGAAAGAGGTGTCAGCCCAGCCCTGGCGCCCAAGCCCAAGCTCCAAGCTCGCCAGGTCTC
>CAZOXN010000038.1:0-10951 GCA_964583655.1 uncultured Desulfarculaceae bacterium
CGAGGATCACAGCTCCCCCTTACTGTCAGCGGGCCCTGCCAAGTAATCTCTCCACAGCGCGCACGGTATCCAACCCTATGACGCCCTGAGGCCTGATGATCATCATGACGATCAGCAGGGCGCCATAGAGCTCCAACCTCCACTCCTGGATCCCTCGAAAGAGCTCCGGCACGAAGCCGAGGACCAGGGCGCCGAAGATCGGGCCCCAGAAGACCTGAATCCCCCCGAAGATGGTGAACACGATGAACTCCACCCCGTGCATCACCCCGAACATGAGGGGCTCGATGTACTCCTGATAATGGGCCAAGATCCCCCCTCCCACCCCGGCGATGAACGCCCCCCCTGCGAAGGCCTTGAGCTTGACCGAGACAATGTCCACTCCGGCGATCTCGGCCGCGGTCTCGTCGTCCCCCACGGCCTTCAAGGCCCTCCCCATGCGCGACTCGCTCAGCCTGCTGAAGAAGACTATCAGGATCAGCACCACCCCGTAGGCGTACCATATGGTGTGTTTCTGGTACGGGATGTTCTGGAAACCGGCAGCCCCGCCCACGTATGGGATGTTTATGAGGATCACCCGGACGATCTCCCCGAAGCCCAAGGTGAGCAACAGGAGATAGATCCCCTTGATACGCAGGGCCGGAATCCCCAATACGAACCCCACCAAGGAGGCACCCACCCCCCCTATGAGCACCGCTGGGACGTATGGGACTCCCAGCTTGACCGTGCAGACCGACGCTGTATAGGCCCCTATGGCCATGAAGCCTGCCTGCCCCAGGGAGACCTGACCGGTCATGAAGGGTAGATAGAAGCTCAGGGCCCCTATTACGTATATGCCGGCCACAGTGCCCACGGAGATCAGGTAATCCACCCTGCCTCCCTAACCTTGCGTCACCCGGGACCCGAAGAGCCCGGATGGCTTGAAGATGAGGATGAGGATCATGATACCGAAGGAGAAGACGTCCTGAAGGTTGACCTCAGGGGGAAACAAGACGATGCTGATCACCTCGGCCATCCCCAGTATGAGGCCTCCTATCATTGCCCCCACCACATTGCCCAGACCGCCCAGGAGCATGACCACAAGCCCCTTCAGGGCGAAGGTGAGCCCGATGAAGGGGCTCACAGCGTGAAAGGAGATCCCGACCATCACGCCCGCGGCCCCGGCCAGGGCCGATGCGATCCCGAAGGTCAGAAACACGACCCTGTCCACGTTCACCCCGAGGAAACCAGCGGTGAGGTGGCTCTCGGACACTGCCCTCATGGCCTTGCCCATCTTGGTCTTGGCTATGAGGAGGTAAAGGGCCCCCATGAGGAAAAGGGATATGCCGAGGATCAGCAGCTTGGCTGCGCTGACCGAGTAAGGTCCCAGGGCGATGTTGGTGGTCCCCAGTGGATCTGGGAACTTGGTGCCATATCCGCCAAAGAGCTTTATGGCCACGTTCTGCAAGATGATGGTGACCCCGATGGTGCTCAACAAGGGGGCGAGGTGGAGCTCCCTGCGGATGGGCCTGATGGCGAGGAGGTCGATGAGGAGGCCCAGGATCCCTGTGGCGATCATGGCCAAGGGCATGGAGATGTAAAGGGGGAGACCCGTCCAGAGGATGATGTAGAGTCCCATGAAGGCCCCCATCATCAGGACCTCGCCGTGGGCGAAGTGGAGCAGCCCCAAGACCCCGAAGATGAGCGTGTACCCTATGGCCACCAGCGAGTAAGTGGAGCCCAACATGAGCCCGTTGATGAGCTGCTGCAGAAACACTATCCCCTCATCTTGGCCGCAGCGGCCATGACCGAATCCACCACCTGCTTGTAACCGGTGCAGCGGCAAAGCACCCCCGCCACCGCCACCCTCACCTCCTCCTCTGTGGGATCCGGATTCTCCTGGAGGAAGTGATAGGCAGTCATGAGCATCCCAGGGGTACAGAAGCCACACTGGAGCCCGTGATTCTCCTGGAATGCCTCTTGGATGGGATGGAGTTTGCCGTCTCGGGCCAATCCCTCCACTGTCATGATCTCGGCCCCGTCCGCCTGAACAGCGAACATCAGGCAAGAGCGTATGGGCTGGCCATTGAGGAGGACCGTGCAGGCCCCGCAGATCCCGTGCTCGCAACCCACGTGTGTCCCCAGCAGCTCCAGGTCTTCCCTGAGGAAGTCCACCAGGAGCCTCCTAGGCTCCACCTCCCTCTCGTACGATACCCCGTTCACCTTGACCTTGATGCGACGCCCCTCAGCCATCCTCATCTCCCTCCCTTGGCCCTCTTGAGAGCTTCCTTCAAGCCCCTGAGCACGAACACCCTCGCCATATCCCTGCGATATTCTGCCGAGGCATGGTAATCGGACTCGGGCTCCGTCGCCTCTGCGGCCAGGCGGCTTGCCTCCTCCAGGATCGCCTCCCCGAGGGCCTGACCCACGAGGGCATCTTCCGCCTCCCCGGCCCGGATGGGCGTTGGTGCAACACCACCCATGGCGATGGCCGCCCTCTCACACCGACCGTCCTTTCCGAGCCCCAGGATACAGGCCACGGCCACTATGGCGAAGTCCCCGTGCCTGCGGCTGAGCTCCGAGAAAGACCAGCCCGTGTTACGGGCGAGGAGAGGGACACGCACCTCTATGAGTATCTCGTCCGGCCCCAGGGAGCTGGTGAGGTAGGTGAGGAAGAACTCCTCTGGGCCGAGACTCCTCTCCCCTGAAGGACCAACCACCTTCATGGAGCCTCCCAGGGCGCAGATCACCGTGGGGATCTCCGCCGAGGGGTCGGCATGGACGAGGCTGCCGCCTATGGTACCCCTGGTGCGAATGGGCATGTGCCCGATGTGGGAGATGGCCTCGGGCAAGATGGGGCACTTCTCCCTCACCAGGGCGGATGTCTCCACCTCCCTCTCCCGGGTCAGGGCCCCGATGGCGATCTCCCCATTCTCCTGCCGTATGTAGCTCAGGCCCTCGAGCTTGTTGATGTCTATCAGGACCTTTGGCCTCGCCACCCTGAAGTTCATCATGGGGACCAGGCTCTGGCCGCCCGCCAGGATCTTCGCCTCGTCCCCGTATTGCTGCAGCAGGCTTATGGCCTCGCCCACGCTTGTTGGATCGAAGTACTTGAATTCAGCCGGCTTCATCTCCCCTCCCCTCCTGCTTCACCCGCTCTCGCCCAGATCCTTCTCGATCTTCTTGAAGAACTGCCCGAGCATCATCTTGGCGATACCGCCCATCATCCTCTGCCCGATCCCGGCGATGAGCCCCCCTACCTGCATGTCACCGTCGTACCTCACCACGGTCCCTTGGCCCTGCTCCGTGAGCTCGATCAAGGCCTCTCCCTTCACGAACCCCGGAGAGCCGCTCCCCTCCCCCCGCAGCCTGTACCTCCTGGGCGGCTCGGGATCGGCCACCTCTACCTTGCCCTGATAGGTCCCCTTGATGGCCGCGATGCCGATCTTCATGGTGGCGTCATACTTCCCGGGCTCCCTCTCATCCAGCCTCTCGCACCCTGGCAGGGCCTTCTCCAGGTGCCTTGGGTCAGTGAGGAACTCCCAGACCCTCTGCACAGGTGCCTTGAAGACGTGCTTGCCTTCTATCTTCATCGACCTCCTCCTCCTCGGCCTTGACCTTCAGCCCAGCCTCCGCACCAGCCTAAGCCTTGGCCTCCGCCTTGGCCTTGGCCTCCTGCACCAACCTCCATATCTTGTTGGGGGAAAGGGGCAACTCGTTTATGGTCACGCCCAGGGGAGACAGGGCGTCCGCTATGGCGTTACCCAAGGCGGCAGGCACGGACATGGTGGAACTCTCCCCAGCGCCCTTGGACCCCAAGGCGGTGAAAGGCGACGGGGTCTCGATGTGATCTATGTCGATCCTTGGGACCTCCATGGCCGTGGGTACCAGGTAGTCCTGGAAGGATGCCGTGAGGCATTGCCCGTTCTCGTCATAGGCCCACTCCTCATAAAGGCTACCCCCCAGGGCGTGGGCGCAACTGCCCATGACCTGCCCCTCCACGATCATGGGGTTCAGTATGGTGCCTGCGTCGTGGACGCTCGCCCACTTGAGGATCTTGACCTGGCCCGTCTCAGGGTCCACCTCCACCACTATGGCCTCGGCGATGAAGCCATAGGTGTTGGAGGAATCCACCCTGTCCGACTCGTCCGGCGGTTGGGAGGTGGGCATGGAGTAGAGGCTGCTCGCGTAAAGGCCTGCCTCCATGCCCTCGGGCAGGGCGGACTGGTTCCAGTGGGCCGTCCCGGCCACGTGTCTGAGCTGGATGGACTTGTCCGGGGATCCCTTGACGAAGATCTTCCCCTTTTTCATCTCCAGCTCCTCCGGGCTCACCCCCATCAGGTGGCCGGCGATCCTGAAGATCTTTTCCCTGAGCTTGCGGCACGCGCTCACCACCGCGCTCGTCCCCACAGAGGCGAAGCGGCTGGAGTAACTCCCTGTGGTGATGGTGTAGACGCGATCATGGGTGTCCACCACGTCGCTTACAGTCACCTCACCTGGGTCCACGTCCAACTCATCGGCCACTATCTGGGAGATGACCGTCTCGTGCCCCTGCCCCTGGGGGTTGGTGCAGGCAATGACGTGGACCTTGCCGAGGGGATCCATCTTCACCGTGATGGACTCCCCTGAGCCGCTCTTGGGGTGCTCCTTCTGCCTCTCGGCGACGGTCTTGGCCAGGGTCACGTAAGCGATGTTCGTGACAGAGGGGTCCACCACCGTAGCGAAACCTACGCCTATGTATCGCCCCTCCTCCCTCGCCCTCCTCTGCTCCTCCCGCACCTTCTGGTAATCGATCATCTCCAGGGCCTTGCGGAAGGCCTTGGGGTAATCCCCTGCGTCGTAGACCCCGCCCGTGGCCGTGGTGTAAGGAAACTCCTGGGGCTGGATGAAGTTCTTGAGGCGGACCTCTGCCGGGTCCAAGCCCAGCTCCGCAGCCACCATGTCCACCATCCGCTCCACGCTGAAGTAGAGCTCCTGGCACCCGTATCCGCGATTCGGGGCCGTGAGGCACTTGTTGGTCCCCACCACCATCACCTCGCGGTCGAGGTTTCGGATCTTGTAGGCCCCGGTGTGGTTCCCGGTGCTCCTGTAGGCGCAGCCAGGCTCGGGCGGACGGATGTACCCGCCTGTGTTGTCTATGGCCTTGTCCTTGAGGCAGAGGATGGTCCCGTCCTTCTTTACCGCGGCCTCCATGTAGGTCACCCTGTCCGTGCCGGTGGCGCTGGCCAGGAGGTGCTCCCTGCGGTCCTCGATCCACTTCACCGTCATGCCGGTCTTCTTGGCCGCCAAGGCGATGAGGGCTATATAGGGATACATCCCGGTCTTGGTCCCGAACCCGCCCCCTATATCCGTGGGGACGATCCATCGCATCCTGTTCTCTGGGATACCCAGGGCGATGGCCACCAGGGAATGGTTCACGAACGGACCCTGGTAGTTGTTGTAGATCACGTACTCGTCGGTGAACGGGTTGTACGAGGCGATGACGCCGTAAGTCTCGATGGGGGTCGAGCCGTACTTGGGGAAGATGAACTTGCCCTTCACGATTCGGTCTGCCTCCGCATATGCCCCCTCCGGATCTCCGTACTTGAAGAAGCGGTGGGTGTAGACATTGCTGCCGATATGATCATGGAGGATCGGGGCATCGGGCCTGATTGCCTCCTCGATGTCCACCACGGGTGGCAAGGGCTCGTACTCCACGCGGATGAGATCCAGGGCGTCCTCCGCGATGTAACGGTTGTCCGCCACCACCACGGCCACAGGCTCCCCAACGAAGCGCACCTTGTCCACGGCGCACGAGTAATACTTGGGCGGAACCGACACCCCCACTGGGAAGGGGGTGGACATCTCCTTCACGTCCTCTCCTGTCAAGACGCCCCTGACCCCCGGGAAGCGCAGGGCCTCTGATGCGTCGATCCCCCTGATCCAGGCATGGGGATAAGGGCTCCTGAGGATTGCCGCATGCTTCATGTTCGGCAGCCTGATGTCGTCCATGAAGCTCCCCCTGCCGGTCAGGAGACGCAAGTCCTCCCTTCGCTTCATGCTCTTGCCCACCCACTTGGCCTGCTGATCTCCCATGGTCCCTCTCCTTGTCGTCACTCCGAAAACCACTCCATTCCCTTCACGCTGTAATCGATGGAGATCTTCCTCTTCCTCACCGGGTCGAAGAGCTCCCCCTCGAAGCGATCCGCGAAGAGTATCTGCCCCTCGAGCAAAGGGGTCGTCCCCGAGAAGACGGCTATCCCATCCATCGAGCCCCTGATCCTCTCGGCCACGGCCGAGAGGAGCGCCTCGGGCCGCATGATGGCCTCCGTGGTGGAGGCCTGATAGAGCCTCTTTTGGCCGCCCGTGAGGACCCAACTCCTGATCTGGATCTCGTCCCAGTGCCCTCGGACCTCCTCGTAGTCCCAAAGGACCTCGGACAGGACGGACGGACACACTTGCTTGGACTTCAGGACATCCGATCTCTCCACGGCCCTGTCCGTGTGGTCGCTTCCCACCCCGACGTAAAGCTCCTCCCCCTGCCGGATCAGGACGAATTCCACCTCCCCTGATGTCTCCCTGCCCGCCACCTCCACCACGTCACCCTGGGTCAAGGCCCAAGCGGGCTTGGGGTAGTAAGCCGGGACAGCAGGTGGCGGGGCCACCCCCTCTTTCTCCAGTTCCTCTATGTGCCTCCTCACCGCCTCTTGGTCCCGCCCCGTGTACCCGCACAGGAGCCCACCCCTTATCTCGAGGGAGACCCCCCTTCGGCCCCTCTTGTCCTCCACCACAAAGCGCATCAACACTCCCGTTGCCTCCAGGACCGTCTCGACCCGCAGGCCTAAGCCTTCCCGAGCTTCTCCTTTTCCACCCTGCGCAGCTCTCGCCTCAGTATCTTCCCTGATGATGTCTTGGGGAGCTCGGAGACGAACTCTATCTCCCTCGGGTACTTGTACGGGGCTATCCTGGACTTGACGTGCTCCTGGAGCTCCTTGGCCAGCTCAGGGGTGGGCTCGTAGCCCTTGTGCAGCACGACCCAGGCCTTGACCTTCTCTCCGGTCTCCGGGTCCGGCGCCCCGGCGACCCCGGATTCCAGCACCGCCGGGTGCTCCTGCAGGGCAGTCTCCACCTCCGCTGGGGAGATCCGGTAACCGCGGCTGGTCATGATGTCATCGGACCTCGAGACATACCAGAAGTAACCATCCTCGTCCACGTAGGCCAGGTCCTTGGTGCAGTACCAGTTGTTCGGGAAGAAGACCTCGTCCATCTGGGCCGCCATCTTGAAGTATTCCTTGAAAAGCCCCGGGAAGTCCCTCCTTATCACCAGATGGCCGATCTCCCCGCAGGGGAGGATCTCCCCCTTCTCGTTGACCACAGCCACCTCGATCCCTGGGAGGGGCTTCCCCATGGAGCCGATCTTCACCGGCAAGCTCGTCTGGGTGGAGCAGAAGATGTGGGCCTCTGTCTGTCCCATGCTGTCCAGGATCTTGACCCCGAAGCGGCGCTTCCACTCGCGCCAGGTCTCTGCCAAAAGGGGCTCGCCCGAGCTTATGCAATACTTGAGGGAGCTGGTGTCGTACCTCTTCTCCGCATCATCGATGGCCAGCATCATCCTGTAGATAGTCGGGCTGCCCGAGAAGACCGTGATCTTGTACCTCTCAATGAACTCGAAGGCCTTCTCGGCATCGAACCTCTCTTCCGACCAGATGGCCGTGGACACCCCCCACCTCATGGGGAAGAGGAAGTTGTCGCCCAAGGCGTACATCCAGGTGGTGGGGGTGGGCCCGCCGCAGATGTCACCCCTTTCCAAGCCCATGACGAACTTCCCGATGGGGTCTCCTGTCCCTATTATCCAACGATGGCAATGGACCACGCCCTTGGGGGGGCCTGTGGTGCCCGAGGTATAGAGGAAATAGGCAGGGTCGTCCTTGTGCGTGTCGGCAAACGGGGGTGGGTCCGCCTCCTCCTTCAGGAGGTCCTCGAAGGGGATCTCCCCCTGAGCTGACCCCCCTATGGTGATGATGTGCTCCAGGGCCCTGCACTTGGGCCTGATGTTCCTGATGGCCTCTATGTACCTGGGGGTGGTGATGACGGCCTTGGCCTCGCTGTTGTTGAAGATGTGCTCTAGCTCGTACTCCCTGAACATCACGTTGGTGGGGATGGGCACGGCCCCGATCTTCTGCCCTGCGAGGAAGCTCATCTGGAACTCAGGTTGATTCGGGGTCCGGATCACGAACCGGTCACCTTTGGAGAGCCCGAGCTTCCTGAGGGCATTGCCGAGACGATCCGTCACGAGCTTGAGCTCCCCGTAGGTGATCCCCTGGTCCTGATGGTAGATGGCCACGTCCTGCGCCCTCCCATGCTCGGCCCAGAAGTCCACGGTGATCCTGGCCATGTTGATCCTCTCCGGTATGTCGAGCCTGAAGAAACCCTTGCTGTCCATCCTGGCGTAGAACTCGTCCAACTCAGCGGCCTTCATCTTCACACCCCCTCTTCGGCCTCCCCTGACGCGTTGCCCGCTAGGATCTCCTCGGTGTTCTCCAGGTGGAGGAGCAATTCCTCGCGCGCCCTGGCGGCATCTCCGGCCTTGAGTGCCGAAAGGATCCTTCTGTGTTCATGGAGGACCTGCTCCATGCGCGCGTCCTGTTTGATCGCCTGGATCCCCAGGAGATGGATCTGGTCCCGAAGGTTGACGAGGATATCCCTTATCTGCATGTTGCCGGTCTTGGAGGCCAGGTACAGATGGAACTCCTTGTCCGTCTCTATGAACCCCACTCGGTCGGCCTTTGCGGCCAGCCGATCGAGCCTCAGTATGATCTTCTCGAGCTTCAGGAGATCCGCCGGGGTGAGCCTGGTAGCGACGACCTCGATGATGTGCCCTTCTATGATCCTGCGGACCTCGAAGACGTCCCTGATGTCCGAGGCCGTGAACTCCCGCACCTTGAAGCCCTTGCCCGGGAAGAAGATGACCATCCCCTCGCGGCACAGCTCCAGGAGTGCCTCCCTCACCGGGGTGCGGGAGACCCCGAGGGCCTCGGCCCACCTCTTCTCGTTGTGCAGTCTCCCATGCTCGAGTCTCCCGGTCAATATCATCCCCTTGAGGACCTCGTAGGCCTGTTCCTTGAGGGTCTTGGCCCTCGATATAGGCGCAAGCTCGTTCATGCCTCCCCTCGAGCCACGATCCCTAAGGGATCATCATCGGGTTGAATTCCGTTTCATGGCATGGTATACGATATATCGCATTCGGCATTTAATATTTTTCATGGCCCTTTGTCAAGAGGAAAAATCGTGAGGATCTGGAGGAGACCGCTGGACGAGGAAGGCAGCCGCCACCCCTCGTGGCAGGTCCATATCATAGAGGACCGCTGCAAGGGGTGCGGCCTGTGCGTGGAATACTGCCCACGGCAGGTCCTGAGGATGTCGGAGGCCTTCAATCGCAAGGGGTATCATCCACCCCTTGTCATCGATGCGGATGGGTGCCTGGGCTGCCGATTCTGCGAGGAAGTCTGCCCGGAGTTCGCCATCTTCTGCACCGAGGGCGTATAGGCGAAGATCAGACGTCGAGGGAGCCGAGAGATGAGTTCCCAGGCCGTTCTCACAGGAGAGCATTTCATCAACGGCGACGAGGCGTGCGCCGAGGGGGGACTGGCCGCAGGCTGCCGTTTCTTCGCCGGGTACCCCATCACCCCGGCCACCGAGGTGGCCGAGAGGATGGCAGAGAGGCTGCCGCTGGTGGGCGGCATTTACGTCCAGATGGAGGACGAGATCGCCTCCCTGGCCGCGGTCCTCGGGGCGGCGTGGGGCGGGGCAAAGGCCATGACCGCCACCTCAGGACCTGGCTTCAGCCTGATGATGGAGAACATCGGCCTCGGGCTCATCACCGAGACCCCCTGCGTCATAGTGGACATCCAGAGGGGCGGGCCCTCCACAGGTCTCCCGACCCTGTGCGGTCAAGGGGACATGATGCAGGCCAGGTGGGGCTCCCACGGCCATTACGAGATCATCGCCATATCCCCGAGTTCCCCGCAGGAGATGTTCGACCTGACCATCAGGGCCTTCAACCTCTCGGAGACCTTCAGGCTCCCGGTCCTGGTCATGGCCGACGAGGTGGTGGGGCACACAGTCGAGCGGGTCACCATCCCGCCACCGGATGAGATCCAGGTGGTCACCAGGCGCAGGCCCGCGGATCCCCCCGAGGACTACCTCCCCTATCGCACCGACGCCTCGCTCATCCCTGTGCTCCCGGACGCGGGTCAAGGGTACAGGATCCATGTCACGGGGCTCACCCATGACGAGAGGGGATACCCCATGACCGAGGCCGATTGCCAGAGGAAGATGGTAGAGCGACTCATCGGGAAGATCCGGACGCACCTCGACGAGATCCTGGATTGGGAGGGCTACTTCCTGGAGCGCGCCAAGGTCCTGCTAGTGGCCTATGGCTCCCCTGTGAGGCCGGCCATGAGGGCCATGCGCTCCCTCAGGGACATGGGCCTGGAGGTGGGCCTCCTCAAGCTCAAGACCGTGTGGCCGTTCCCGGAGGGGCTCATCAGGGAACTGGCCCAGGAGGTGGAGGCCTTCGTGGTGCCCGAGGTGAACTTCGGGCAGGTCGTCCTGGAGGTGGAACGTTGTGCCGCTGGCCGGGCCATCACCACCCCCGTCCCCCACGCAGGGGGTGGCATCCACACCCCAGGCGATATCGTATCGGGTGTGAAGCAGACCCTGAGGCGGCTGGGGTACAGGGGAAAGAGGGGGGCGAGATGAAGGAAACACAGGCCACACACCCCAAGGATCACCTTCTCAGGGGGGATCGCATCCCTCACATCTGGTGCGCAGGATGCGGGATCGGAAGCGCCTTCTCGGCCTGTATCGCCGCTATCCAGAAGACAGGTATCGACTACGACAAGTTCGCCGTTGTCTCCGGGATCGGGTGCACCGGGAGGGCAGCAGGGTACCTCAGGATCGATTCTTTTCACACCACACACGGACGGGCCATACC
>CAZOXN010000039.1:0-10923 GCA_964583655.1 uncultured Desulfarculaceae bacterium
GGGCCGTGGCCGGCCGTTTCGGGATCACCCTCGTGGACATCCCGGATTTCGCGTGCTGCGGTTTTCCCATAGCATCGGCCGACCATCGGGTAGCGGAGGCCTTGGCCGCGCGCAACCTGAGCATCGCCGAGGAGAAAGGGCTGCCCATATGCTCCTTGTGCAGCTCTTGCACTTCCTCCCTCACCGAGGTGTCCAGGCACCTCCAGGGGAGTCCAAGGGAACTCCAAGAGGTCAACGAACGCCTGGCCAGGATCAACCGGCAGTACCGCGGCCCGGTGGAGGTCAGGCACTTCGTCCGCATCCTGTGGGAGGAGGTGGGGCTGGACCGGATCCGGGAGGCGGTGACCCGTCCCTTGACGGGCCTCAGGCTCGCCGCGCATTACGGGTGCCACTTCATCAAGCCCTCCGAGGTCTACCAAGGGTTCGACCTGGTGGAAGACCCGAGGACCTTGGACGAGCTCATTCGCGTCACCGGGGCCACTGCCGTGGACTACACGAGGAAGAAGCAGTGTTGCGGCGGCTCGGTGCTGGTGGCGGACGAAAGGACGGCCATGGAGATCGGCAGGGACAAGCTCGTGGAACTCAAATCCCTCCAGGCGGACGCCCTGGTGGTAGTGTGCCCCTTCTGCGGGGTCATGTTCGATTCCCAGCAGAAGAAGATGGAGAAGACCTTCGAGGAGACCTACGAGATCCCTGTCCTTTACATGACGCAGGTCCTGGGGCTGGCCATGGGCATGGGGGACAAGGAGCTTGGCCTCGGGACACACGCCGTGAAGACCAAGGCCATAGTGGAGAAGGTGGGGGCAGTCACAGGTGCTGCCTGATCCTCCCCGCTAGAGCCCCAGTTCCCTCGCTACCCTCTGACGTTGAAAAGCCCCGTCGCCGAAGGCCATGTCATAGCTTATGGACCTCCTGTGATACAGGTGCATGTCATGCTCGTACGTGAACCCAATGGCCCCGAAGACCTGGTGGCCCACGATGGTGGCCCTGCGAAAGGCCCCTGCGGCCTTGGCCTTGGCCATGGCCACCTCCTTGGCAGAGACGACTCCCTTGCTGATGGATGAAGCGGCCTTGAGGGTGAGGAGCCTTGCACCGTTTATCTGGATCCACATGTCGGCGAAGTAGTGTTGCACGGCCTGGAAGCTCCCTATGGGGCGGTCGAACTGGATGCGTTCCTTCACGTAATGCAGGGCCATGTCCATGACCGCCTGCGCCCCCCCGAGCATCTTGGCGCTCAAGGCCACGTTGGCCTTGGCCAGGGTCTCCTGGACGATGGGCCACCCGGCGTGAGGCTCCCCCAGGATA
Organism: uncultured Desulfarculaceae bacterium; assembly: GCA_964583655.1. Taxonomy (GTDB): domain Bacteria; phylum Desulfobacterota; class Desulfocorpusculales; order Desulfocorpusculum; family Desulfocorpusculum; genus CAZOXN01. Next base: position 1,306 of record CAZOXN010000039.1, read on the forward strand.
GCCTCCCTGGGCACACGAGCACCCCGGAAGACCACCTCGCACTGTTTGTCCCGTGACAGGGTCCTGAGTGGAGTGACCTGGACCGCAGGGTCCTTGGCATCCACCATGAAGAGCGTGACACCATCCTCCTTGTCCCTGGCCTTTCTGGTCCTGGCCACGCAGAGTATGCGATGGGCCAAGTGGGCGTCCGAAACGAAGAGCTTGGTCCCCTCCAAGACGTAGGCACTGCCCCTTGGCCTGGCCCTGGTCTCGATGGCCGGGGCCTCGGGGGCCGGGTCCCTGTCTGTCAGGGCCAGGGTGAGGATGAGATCGCCGCTGGCGACCTTGGGGAGGATCTCCCTTTTCTGGGACTCGGTCCCGTGGGAGAGGATGGGCATGGCGCCCAAGAGCACGGTGGAGAAGAAGGGACCCGGGAACAGGTGATAGCCCAGCTCCTCCATCAGGATACAGAGATCCGTGAAGGTGAAGTCGCTACCCCCCAAGTGGGACGGGAAGGCGAGGCCCAGCCAGCCAAGCTCGGCGATCTTTCGCCAGAGCTCCTCGGAGTGCCCTATCTCCCCCTCCATGATCTCCCTGATCTTCTCCCTGGGGCACTCCTTCTTCAGGAAGTCCTGGGCCGACTTCTTGAGTATCTTCTGCTCCTCGGTGATGGCGAAATCCATAACTCCTCCCCTCCTGTCGTTTGCCCGCATTGACTCAGCAACGGATGCAGCTTCCCGGTGGACTCGCTATTCGCACATAAGGTCGCCCCCGGATTACCAGTGCTAGAGCGGCCTTGGGCCTCAACCAAAACCAAGAAGAGACAGCCACATGTCCCTCCGCTTCACGCCTTCGCCATCACCCCTTCGCAGCTCGCAGGCGGTGGATGCCTGCCTCCTCCCATGCGGCCCTCGCAGGGAGACTCGGGCGCTGGGGCTTCCTCCTGGGTCACAGCCTCCAAGATGACGCGAAAATGTGTCGCATCTTGGGACGGAGCAATCTAACCCCGCGGCAACCCCAGGCCCCTTGTGGCGATGATGGAGCGCTGGATCTCGGATGTGCCAGCGCCAATCGGGCCGGATATGGAATCCAGGTAACCCAGGGTCACGAGCCCCCTCAGGACCGCCCACTTGGAGCCACGCTCTAGGGTGCCATACATGCCCAGGATCTCCATGGCGGTATTGGCCAGGGTCCTGCTGAGCTCGGTCCCGTAGAGCTTCAAGATGGAGGCCTCCATCTCCGGGAAGTGCCCCTGGTCCATCATCCAGGCCGTCCTCCAGTAGAAGCAGGAAAGGACCTCCACCTCTATGGCCATCTCGGCCAGCTTGTCCCTCACTATAGGATCCTGGCACAAGGGCCGCCCGTTGAACACGGCCTCTTGAGAATATCCGATCAATTCCTCCATGACCCTGCGAAAGGTCCCTAGGCCCACCATGAGCCTCTCGAACTGGAGGGCGATCATCACGTTGTAAAAGCCGCGGTTTACCTCCCCCACTACGTTCTCCTTGGGCACCCTGACGTCGTCGAAGAAGACCTCGTTGAAGGAATGGATCCCGCACATGTTCACTATGGGCCTTATGGTGATGCCCGGGGTGTTGTTGTCCACGATGAAGAGGGTGGCCCCTCGGTGCTTGGATGCCTTGGGATCCGTCCTGGCCAGGAGCCAGGCGTAGTCAGTAACATGGGCCGCACTGCTCCAGATCTTCTGTCCATTGATGACGAAATAATCTCCTTCCTCCACGGCGCTCGTCTTCAAGGCCCCGAGGTCCGAGCCGGCGTTGGGCTCGCTGTAGCCAAGCCACATCCTGACCTCTCCCCTGGCGATCCTGGGGAGCCAGGACCGCTTCATCTCCTCGCTCCCCACGGCGATGATAGTGGGCCCGGCGATGAGGGTCGCCACATCCCCGCACGGGGCCCTATGGTAGCTGGTGACCTCGTCGACAATGGCCTGCTTCACCATGGAGCCTTCCCCCCCGTACTGCCTGGGCCAGCCGAGGCTGAGCCAACCTCTCTGCCCGAGCTTCTTGTTGTAGTTGCGGTGGAAGGTCTCGAACTCCCCCTCTGATACAGGCGTCGCGCCGTATCCGGCAGGCCAGTACAGGGCCTTTGCATCCCAGTCCTCGGGAAGCAGGCCTTTTACGACGCGCTCCACCTCTTCCCTGAACTCCCTCTGCTCCTGTGTGAACTCGAAATCCATACCGGTCCTCCTCCTCCGAAGCGCATTCGCTGGCGTTTACGCAAAAGAGGGTTCTTCCCCTAGTGGTGGCAGCCGCAAGGGAACTGGACTACAAAGGACTTGCGCGCAGCATCACCCAGGGCCATTTCAAGAGAATCGATCCCGGGGACCCACGAAAGCAGAATCTAACATGCAACCCCCTGCCTTGGGAAGAGGCGGCGGCCCCCTTTCCATACCTTTCAGTCACCTGGGCCCGTCTGGTCCAGGAGTGGGCCTCATCTTGCCCGTTCGTTAAGCCTTTCCCAGTGATCCGCAGCCCTAATCCCCTTGACGCCGGAAGTTGATTCGATCTACAAGGAGCTTTGAGCGCCACAGGGGAAAAAGAGAGGTCTGCCTCGGTGGGTCGCGAGCTCCTCGGCCATGCCGTGCTCGTACTTCCCGAGGGGCCGCGTGTCGCGCAGTTTAGATCCTGTGGATCTCGAGGACTCCTGGAGGCCTGAACATGGAGGAATCTTTGAAGAGGGCTTTTCGAAAGCGGGTCCGGGAGGAGCCGTATGCCACGAAGCTCGGGATGAGGCTGGTGGAAGTGGGCGAGGGTCATGCCAAGGTGGAGATGGACGTCACAGCGGAGATGGACAACATCTTTGGCATGCTCCACGGCGGCGCAATCTTCTCTCTGATCGACGAGGCCTTCGAGGTCTCGTGCAATTCGCACGGCACTGTGGCACTGGCCCTCAACGTCAATATCTCCTACCTTGCAGCGCCGGAGCCGGGGAGTCGGCTGACAGCCCAGTCCCGAGAGATCAACAGGACCCGGAAGACCGGTCTTTATGACATAAGAGTCACGGACGACAAGGGGAGGCTAATAGCCACGGCTCAGGCCCTGGCGTACAGGAAGCCCGATCCCTTGCCCTTCCCCTAGCGACGCCTTGTTCGTTGGTCCGAGGCCTCACTGGTAGGCCGCGGCTAAGGACGCGAACACGATCCAAAAAACCAGGATCCGGACCATCCCGAGACTAGAGGTAAGGAAACGACAAGAAGGCCCGGTCCGGGACCGGGCCCCATCTGGCCTGGCGGAGAGACAGGGATTCGAACCCTGGGTAGAGCTTTTGGGCCCTACACTCGCTTAGCAGGCGAGCCCCTTCAGCCTCTCGGGCATCTCTCCATGGAGCGGCGGAGGTCGGGACCGATATCCTCTTCCGCAAGGCAGAATATAGACCAAGAGCCCCTCTGAGTCAACGAGCGGGTGCAGGCGAGACCACGGTCTGGTGGGTTACGAGGCCCTTGTCGGTCTTTTTCCAGAGGGGATGGGGTAGTATCATGTACAGGATGGAGGGCCTACGAAGGAGCGGCCCGTGCCAGTTATAATGGCAGAAAGGGGGTACCGATGACAAGGTTCAGGGTGTTGCTGTTGGTGATGGCTCCGGTCCTTGTCTCTTTGTCCGCAAATGCCATGGCCGTGGACGTGGCCATAAGGAGGGCAGGAGGGCAGGGGTGGGGGGCAACCACGCTTTACGGCAGCATGTTCGATCCCAAGACCGTCGGGACTGTGGAGGGCGTCGTGCTGAGCGTGGAGAGGTTCATCCCGCTCAGGCAGATGGGTTGGGGGCTGCTCGTGAGGCTGGAGACCAAGACGGAGGTCATCGCGGTCCACGTGGGCCCAGGTTGGTTCATCGAGGACAAGGAGTTCGAGATCCTGCGGGGAGATCGCCTGGAGGTAAGGGGATCGAGGATCGTCTTCAACGGGCAGCCGGCCATCATCGCCACCCAGGTCAAGAAGGGGGGCAAGGTCCTCCTGCTCAGAAATGACAACGGGGTCCCGGTGTGGAGCGAAGGGGAGGATGACTCAGGTTAGTAGAACAGCCGCCCCATGAGGACCGAGGCGAGGATCCCGGCGGCGTCGGCCAGGAGGCCGGCGATTATGGAATAGCGGATCCTGGTCACTTGAACAGATCCGAAGTACACGGCCAGGATGTAGAAGGTGGTGTCCGTGGAGCCCTGCATGATGGAGGCGACAAAGGCGGCCACGGAATCGGGGGCCCGCGCCACGATGTCGGACATGATCCCGAAGGCCCCTGACCCGGACAAGGGCCTGACCAGGGCCATGGGCACGGTCTCGGGAGGCATGCCTATGAGATAGGTAAGAGGGGCCGAGGCCCTCGTGAGGAGGTCCAGGGCCCCGGATGCCCGAAACATCCCTATGGCAACGAGGATCGCAACGAGAAAGGGTATGATGCGCAAGGCGACCTGGAACCCCTCCTTCGCCCCCTCGCACACCGATTCGTAGACCGCCACGCGCCGGCTCATCCCGTAGACCACCAAGAGTCCCATAAGGAGGGGGATGAGCCAGTTGGTCAGGGCCGAAAGAGCTCCTGCAGCGCCCTCTCCGGCCGAGAAACGTCTGACTCCTTCCACTATCATCCCGGCCACGAAGAGGCCTGAAAAGGCCGGGAGGAGCCACCTGCGCCATCCGTACGCACCCGGGGCCGCAAGCTTGCCCTCTGCTTTGTCTTCGTCGCCGCCTGGGGAGCGTCGGGTCTCCGAGGGCCCCTCAAGGGGAGGGCGTTCCATCCGGCTGTATATCCTGGCCAAGAGCTTGGCAGAGAGTATGGCTACGCTGGTCGAGACGGTCGTCGCAAGGATGGACGGGAGAAGGATCGCGGACGGGTCGCTCGCCCCGGCCGAGGAGCGCACGGCGATCACCCCCAAGGGCAGGAGGGTAACGGAGCTCGTATTGATGGCCAGGAAGAGGCACATGGCGTCCGTGGCCTCTCCCTTCTTGGGGTTGAGGCGGTCCAGCTCCTGCATGGCCTTGATGCCCAGGGGGGTGGCGGCATTGCCGAGGCCCATGATATTGGCGGAGAGGTTCATGACCATGGCGCCCATGGCCGGGTGGCCCGGTGGCACATCCGGAAAGAGCCTTCCCATGACCGGCCTCAAGGCGCGGGAGATGGCGCCCATGAGCCCCGCCTCCTCCGCGATCCTCGCCAGGCCAAGCCACAGGGCCATGGCACCGACCAGACCGATGGCCAGCTCCACCGCCCTCTTGGCCGATTCAAAGGAGGTCTTGGTCACCTCCTCCATGCGCCCCGTGAACATCGCCACGAAGAGGCTGGAGAGGATGAGAGAGATCCAGATGACGTTGATGGCCGAAGTCCTCGGCTGTCTCTCCATCTGCCCGCGCCTCGGTTCGTAAGGCCTCACCCCTTTTCCTTGGTCAACTGCCCTGCCACGGCCTTCGTTGCCCTTTCAACGGCCTCCTGGTCCCCGAGATAATACCGGTTCACCGCGTTGAGGTCCCCGTCGAGCTCGTAGACCAAGGGGATGCCCGTCGGGATGTTGAGCTCGACTATCTCTTCGTCCGAGATGTTGTCCAGGTACTTGACGAGGGCCCTCAAGCTGTTCCCATGGGCCGAGAGCAGGAGTCGCTTTCCCTCCCGGAGCTGGGGCACGATGGCCTCGTGCCAGTACGGCAGCACGCGGGCGAGGGTGTCCTTCAGGGACTCGGAACCCGGCAGATACTCCTTGGGGAGTCCGTGGTATCTCGGGTCGTGTCTGGGGTGCCGCTCGGCGGCCTCATTCAAGGCCGGTGGTGGGGTGTCGTAGCTTCTACGCCACGCGTGGACTTGCTCCATCCCGTATTTTTCGGCTGTCTCCTTTTTGTTCAGCCCCTGGAGGGCGCCGTAATGCCTCTCGTTGAGCCTCCAGGAACGATACACAGGGATCCACATGAGGTCCATCTCCTCCAACACTATCCAGAGGGTCCGTATGGCCCGCTTGAGGACCGAGGTGTGGGCCGCGTCGAAGACATACCCGCCCTCCTTCAATACCCTTGCGGCCTCGTGCGCCTCCTCAACCCCCTTGTCCGATAGGTCCACGTCCGTCCATCCTGTGAAACGGTTCTCCAGGTTCCATATGCTCTCCCCGTGCCGCAGAAAGACGATCTTCAACATGGCTCAATCCTCCCCAGGTCGATACTGCGAAGTGCCCTTTACCCCTCCCCCGGCCGGACGGGTCCCGGACCAGGCATCGAGATCCCCGAGGGACGATGCGCAGAGGGTTCTCGGCACGAAAATACGGTCTATCTCGTTGAGTGTCAACGGCAGTGTGCGTACACGCTTCGAAGCCGTGAGGTGGCCCCCGAATCGAGCTCGATTCGACCGCTGTCCAAGGCGGGTCGCCAGCTTCGACGAACCAGTACATGTCGCGAAGCTCGGTGGGAGAACTCAAAGGATCTCCAAGGCCCGAGGAAACGGCGGATCCGCCGTTTATTTGGGACCGTTTGTTGTCCAGGGCATGGGAAGCAGTTATACTTTTTAATGTCTACCGAGGGGATGGGACCGTGTCTTTTTTCAGGGCGTGGGTTGGGGCCGGCGTAGGGCTTGCAGCCTTGGTTTGGGTGGTGTGGAGCTGCTCGGCACCGAAGGTCGTCAAGAGAGGGGGTGAGTTGCCGGCCCATCATACTGAGAACGGTTTCAGAAACCCGCACCAGGAGTCCCACCGGGGTTTTTCCCAGTTTCTCAAGTGGCAGTTCGGTCTGGGCCCGAGAGAGGCCCCGGCCATCGCGGAAGAGGAGGTCCCGCCCTACGTCCCGGAGGCCGTGCCCCCGAACCTCAACCACATCCACCACCCGGACCCTGCCGAGGTCCAGGTCACCTGGATCGGCCACTCCACCTTCCTGATCCAGGCAGGAGGTATGAACATCCTCACGGACCCCATCTTCAGCGATAAGGCCACACCCTTTTCCTTCATCGGACCGAGACGACTATCGCCCCCGGGCGTCTCCATGGAGGATCTTCCTCGGATCCACGCCGTCATCTTGAGCCACGATCACTACGATCACCTGGACGCACCCACTATCCGGAGGCTGGGGAGCTCGGTGCGCTACATCGTCCCCCTAGGGGTGGGGAAGTGGCTGGCCGAGCGAGATATCACAGATGTGGTGGAGCTGGACTGGTGGGAGAGTACGCCCCTGGGTCCCATGCGGGTGCACGCCGTGCCTGCCCAGCACTTCTCTGGCCGAAGTCCCTTCACGCGCAACCGCACGCTCTGGATGGGGTGGGTCCTGGAGACACCCTCCGGGAACGTGTTCTTCGCCGGGGACACCGGTTATGCCCCCTTCTTCCGAGAGATCGGGGAGCGTTTCTCGCCCATCCGCATCTCCTTCATCCCCATAGGGGCCTACAGGCCGCGCTGGTTCATGGGGCCCATGCATGTGGATCCCCCAGAGGCAGTTAGGATCCACATGGATTTGCGTTCCGAGAGGTCCGTGGCCATGCACTGGGGGACGTTCCGGCTGGCGGAAGAGCCACCAGGCGAGCCGCCGGTCCATCTGCGCAAGGCGCTCATGGAGGCCGGCCTGGGGAGCGAGGCGTTCGTGGTGATGCGCCTCGGTGAGACACTCCGGCTGGAGTGACGAACCGATAGAAGACCCCTCGGACCTGGGCGATGGACTGTTTCAACGTTGACCTACCTGTGCCATGTCCCGGAGGTACAGGGGCGAAACGCATTACGCGTTGAGAGAGTTTCTGTGCCCCAGGTACACTCATGTCGGGTTTACCTCCCATGGACATGTGGGAGGCGATGTACCTCTCCTTGCCTTCGGCCCTGGACGGCCATGCGGGCTCCTGGATGCACCTGAGGTGGGCAAGGTCACGGCACAGGCCATGGGTCTCGGCCTGACGCTCCTGACTGCCCGCTTCTTCGTGGACGCCGCCCTCGCCTTCGACCAGGGAGAGGTCACGGTGGACAAGACATGGGGGGCAAACCCGTTTGTGTTGGTGAGACACAGAGGGAAGCGTGCCGAGCTGCCGGTGAACAAGAACTTGCTCAAGAGGGACGGCCAGGAGATTTCCCTCGAAGGGGTGACGGTCTCGGTCCGGGACACCGGACGGGCCTACCTTCCGCTCCAAGCGGTGCAGATGATCAAAGGAGGACCGGAAGAGATCCGTCCTTGACAGAGGGGGACTGGCTGGTTATACTCCGCCGCAGCCGTGCGCGGTCGCAAGTCCAACACGATTTATCCCTTTCTTTCAGGAGAGGCGCTGCCCCTGGAGATCGCGCGCACGAGACCTTCATCTGGCATGGGCAGGCCCGGCCGAGGCCTTTTCAAAGGCAGGGCCCTGGGGCGGGATAAGGCCTTTCTCATGGGATGCGGCCCCCATCGCCCCGGACGTTTTCCGCTGAGTTGAACCTGGACCGAGGTGCACCGGTTCGACTTCAAAGGGTCCGTCGATGGAGTTCAGACCACAGTTCACGGCATTCACCCTCGCAGGAATGCCTCATAGGGATGTGGATCGCGCCTGCAGGGTGATGCTACGCAGTTTCCCCCAGGTCCCTACCGTACCTTGGCTGACCATGTCCACACGGATGTACCTCGAAAGGATGCCCTGCTTGAACATAGACAGGGAAAGGAAAGTGATCTCCTTTGACCTTTCCCCGGCCAGAGAGGGGGAGTTGGTCGAGTTCTATGACAGGTACTCCTTGCAGGATCTGGACTACTTCGCCACCTCTCCCAAGTACAACGCCGTTCTCTATAGGCTCGCCGAGATCCTGGGTGAGATGCAGTCCCCGGGGGTTGCGTTCATACATTTTCAGATCCCCGGACCATATACCTTCGGCCTCCAGATCAAGGACCAAAGCGGTGCCCCTTGTTTCTACAACAACGACATGAGGGATCTGGTAGTAAAACAGCTCGCCATGAAGGTGAGGTGGTACATGAGGGAGATCAGGAGGGTCTTCTCCGGGGCACCTGTGCTGGTTCAACTGGGGGAGCCCGCCCTTGGGGTCTATGGGTCTGCGACCGGAACAGGGTCGTGGGAGGAGATCCAGGGTGCCCTCGACGAGATCATGGAGGCCGTCCGTGCCGACGATGGCATGAGCAGCATCCATTGTTGCGCCAACTTCGACTGGTCGCTCCTGATGAAGAGCAGTGCCGATGTCATCCACTTCGACGCCTATCACTACGGAGAGACCATGTCCCTTTATAGCGAGGCCCTGAGGAGATTTCTCGGGCGGGGTGGGACCCTGGCTTGGGGTATCGTTCCCACCACGGGCGGCACCACAGGTAAGGCGGACGTGGAAGACGAGGACCCTGGCAAATTGATCAAGAGACTGGAAGGATACATGGAGTTGGTGGTGGAGAGGGGTCTCGACAAGGAGATGCTGGCTCGATCGTCCTGGATCTCCTCTTCCTGCGAGACGGCGACCTTGCCCGAAGAGCTGGCAGAGCGCGTCTTCGAGTTCACCTCGCAGGTGTCGCGGCAAATGAAGGAGCAACACCTTTTCCCCTGAGGCCTCTCGACGAACACCCTGCCAGGCAGACTTCGAAGTTCCACCGGCCTTCACGGAGCGCCACGTTGGATCCTCAGGTCATGCAGAGCTCAGGGGGTGGTTTCGCTCACCCCAGTGGGGTCCCATGTTGGTCGGCCTCAGCTTTGCTTCGGACGAGAGGGCTTCCCCCA